>JBMLOQ010000140.1:0-22833 GCA_049242885.1 Chitinophagaceae bacterium | reverse complement strand
AGTGCCATATCACAAAAAACCTTTTACGATACCTTCACTGGTACTTGTACAGAAGAAGATATGCAATGGTTTTTAAGCAAATATTTTAATGAAGAAAGTTTACACAATGAGTTAGATAATGAAAACTTTTACTGCTACGCAGCCTTTGTAAATAATGAAATTGCAGGGTTTATTAAATTTAAAGAAAGCTCAGAGCATTTTACAGAACCCTTAAATCTAAAAAGTCTGGAACTAAAAAGTTTGTATGTACACACTCCTTATCATGGCAAAGGTGTAGCACAACAATTAATGAACTGCATATTACAGCATGCTCAAACATTTGCTTACAAGCTCATTTACTTAAGTGTTTGGGAATACAATTTTAAAGCCCAAACTTTCTACAAAAAATTTGGATTTGAAGATAGCGGATACCAAAACGATTTTCCAATTGGCAACACTCCTCAAACAGATTTATGGTATTGGAAGCAATTAGTTTAATACGTTTATAGCAATTGTTATTAAAAAGTAATAAAAACTATATCTTACCAGGATATGCATCTAAAGCTGCAGCTAAACAATCCATTGCTTTGTTTATAGCTTCTACATTTAATACATAAGCCAAGCGAACTTCTTGTTTGCCCAAACCTGCTGTGCCATAAAAACCAGTTGCAGGAGCTAACATTACTGTTGCATTATTGTAGCTAAAACTTTCTAGTAACCATTGGCAAAATGTATCGCTATCATCAATTGGTAATTTAGCTATGGCATAAAATGCACCTCCAGGATTAGGGCAAAATACACCTGGCATGGCATTCAATCTTTCTACTAAAGTATCTCTTCGTAATTTATATTCAGCTTTGGTAGCATCAAAATAATCACTTGGTAAATCAATAGCAGCTTCGCCAGCAATTTGTGCAAAACTTGGTGGGCTTAACCTAGCTTGAGCAAACTTCATGGCAGCTTCGTACAAACTTTTATTTTTAGTTACAAAAGCTCCAATTCTTCCGCCACATGCACTATAACGCTTGCTTATAGTATCCATTATAACTACATGATTATCAATGCCTTTTAGGTGCATAGCACTAGTTTGTGTACCAGTGTAGCAAAACTCTCGATAAGCCTCATCACTAAACAAATACAAATTGTACTTTAAAACAAGCTGTTTTAGCTGCTCCATTTCTTCTGGTGTGTACAAATAACCAGTTGGGTTGTTAGGATTACAAATTACAATAGCTTTGGTTTTGCTGGTAATTTTTTTCTCCATTTCTGCAATGGGTGGCAATGCAAAACCATTTTCAATGTACGAGGTTACTGGTACAACTTTTACACCTGCTGCTACAGCAAATCCATTGTAGTTGGCATAAAAAGGCTCAGGAATAATTACTTCGTCTCCTTCGTCCATACAAGCCATAAAACCAAACAAAATAGCTTCGCTTCCTCCTGTTGTAATTAATATTTGATTATAATCTACATCAATACCTACACTTTTATAATAACCAACCAATTTTTTACGGTAGCTTTCGTTTCCAGCACTGTGGCTATACTCCAATACTTTAAAATCACTGTTTCTTACAGCATCTAAAACCAATTTTGGAGTTTCAATATCGGGTTGCCCTATGTTTAAATGATATACAGTTGTGCCTCTTTTTTTGGCAGCTTCGGCATAAGGTACTAATTTTCGTATTGGTGATGAAGGCATTTGTAGCCCACGATTACTTATTTGCAACATGAGGCAAATATAATACTTGATAATCTCCTACATTGGGTTTGTATATTTAATTGTTTAATAAATTGCTAGCAAAACTTTTACTGGCATAAAATGTTACTTAATTATGAAGAATATTTTTGGCGAAAAACTACAATGTTGTTGCACCAATCCTTTAACTGGTTTTTATAGAGATGGATTTTGCCGAACTGATGCATTTGATGCTGGTACTCATGTAGTTTGTGCCATAGTTACAAAAGAATTTTTAGAATTTTCATTAAGTAAAGGCAACGATTTAATTACGCCAAAACCACATTACAATTTTCTTGGTTTAAAACCAGGTGATAAATGGTGTTTGTGTGCATTAAGATGGCAAGAAGCTTTTAAAGCAGGAGTTGCACCAAAAGTAATTTTAGAAGCAACTGCCGAAGAAGTTTTACAACATATTAATATGCAAGACCTAATTTCACACGCTCATAAACATGAATCCATTTAATTTTAACAATACCTACTTATCCCTTCCATCAGCCTTTTATAGCTTGGTAAAGCCTTCTACTTTAAACCAAGCAGAAATGGTTTTAATTAATTACAAGCTTGCACAAACTTTAGATATAAACTTAGAAAACAAAAAAGCATTAGAAGAAGTATTGTTTGGGAATGATGAAGAGGTCAATAATCATTCATTTGCCCAAGCTTATGCTGGACATCAGTTTGGGGGCTTTACAATGTTGGGAGATGGAAGAGCCATCGTTTTGGGTGAACATGTAGATGTTAATAAAAACAGATTTGATATACAGTTAAAAGGTGGGGGAAGAACACCCTACTCAAGAGGTGGCGATGGAAAAGCAACACTTAAAGCCATGCTTAGAGAATATTTAATGAGTGAGTCCATGCATTATTTAGGCATTCCAACTTCACGAAGTTTAGCTGTTGTAAGCACAGGTGAAACTGTTTTTAGAGAAACGGCACATCAAGGAGCTTTTGTTGCAAGAATTATGAAAAGCCATATACGAATTGGCACTTTTGAGTTTGCAAGCTATTTAGCTGAAAAAGACAACTTAAAAGCTTTATTAGATTATACCATAAATAGATTATACCCTCATTTAATCACTAATAACAACAAAGCCCTTGCCTTTTTGGATACTGTAATTGCTAAACAGTTAAGCTTAGTTGCCCTATGGATGAGGGTTGGTTTTATACATGGGGTAATGAATACAGACAATATCGCTATTACTGGAGAAACTTTTGATTACGGCCCTTGTGCTTTTATGAATGCTTATGACCCTAATACTGTTTTTAGTAGCATTGATACAGGTGGTAGATATGCTTTTGGAAACCAGCCCAACATAATAAAATGGAACTTAATTAAACTTGCTCAGGCCTTATTGCCAATGGTTGATGAAGACCAAAAAACAGCTGTAACTCTTGTTCAAAAAGCTTTTGAAAACTTTGATAATACTTGGTTTGATGTGTATTATAATGCCATGCTTAACAAATTAGGAATTGAAAACAAAACCATACAAGATAGATTTTTGGTTGATGAGTTACTACAAATAATGCATCAATTGCAACTAGACTATACCAATACATTCCTTTCTTTGAGTTCTGAAATTGAAGGTGTAACCAATTTTTCAAATGATAAAATTTTTATAACTTGGAAAGAAAGGTGGCTACAACGAGTAGCTGATAATAGCAATGGCTTAGAAACAGCAAAGGCAATAATGCAACAAAATAACCCAGTTTTTATCCCAAGAAACGATAAAGTAGAACAGGCTTTAGAAGCTGCCTGCAATGGAGATTTTGGTAGTTATAATTTGTTGCTCGATGTAATAAGCAAACCCTATAGTTACAACAAAAACTATGATAGTTTTTTAGCAGCTCCAAACAAAAATTTTGAAACTAGTTATAAAACCTTTTGTGGTACTTAAATTGGTTGATTTGTTTAAGCGATAAACGCTTGAACAAGTTTAGAAAATGGAAATAATTTTATAGAATCAAAAGTTTAAGAAAAAGTTACAAATCAATGTACAACTCTACAGATTTGCTTAGAACTTAATTACAGCAAAAATACTAAAGCCCCTTCCTTGTCCAATATTACGACCAAGAAAATCAGTAAAAATAGAAGCGTTTAAAGATATGTTTCTATCTATTCTTCTACCCAAAGTAATGGTTCCTCTTAAATAATCAAAGTTACGATTTACCAAAGCATTTAATGTAGTATTTGAACCTGATGCTGAACTAGTAACACCACTCAAAGTACCACTAAGCTTCCAATCTTCTCCTATTGGCGTACCTAAAGTTGCATTTGCAAAAAATTGTGTTGGTTCACCTGGATTAAAATAGTGTCTTATACCTCCTTCAATATCATAATAGGTATCCTTTAATGTGGTTGTATTAGTACCAGCTAATCCTAATTTTACTTCTAAACCTGGTGAGCCAAAGCCTGGTAAAAGTTGCGTATTTTGAGCTTGGTACATTGGTATAAGAATAGAGCCAGTAATGCTTAAATGTTTAAAATAATCGTAATGATTTAAAAAATATTTTAAACCAACAGATGCATCTGCTGTTGTTTGCAATTGTTCAATTATAGTATTGTTTTCTGTAAATACTTGATTTACATAGGGAAAATTAAAAATAAAATCTACGTCTCTACCTATTCCATAACCACCATACAACCCAAAATAATTTGATCTAAATTTACCATTGTTGGCGTATAAGTTGGCTTGTCTGTTTTCGTCCCAATAACCTGTAGCATTGTATTGTGTAAAAGTGGGTACTAAAAGCCAACGCCCTTGCCCTATTGGAAAGCCAGCTTTGGCATAGTTTGCAAAAGCTAATGATACAATAAGTATGATTACTATTTTTTTCATTTCAATTTTTTATAATTATGTCTACTAAGTCTTTTAAGTTACTTACTCTCTATTCAATTAATGTACCAAAGTTATGGCTGCCTTAATCTTTCTTTTAGCCAAGTTTCTTTTAGTCCATAAAACCCTTTTTCTAAAGTATTCAATCCCTCCTTACTAACATGTATATCTTTATTAGAAACCCTTAATTGACTAATAAGATTATATACACACTGTGCTGGCGAAATGGTGCTATTTTGATTAAAACCAACCAACACAGGGCAACTAATAAATGGTGCAAAATTTACAGGATCAAAATAATCTAAGGTTCTTAGCATGGCACTTCTATCTACACCCATTTTTCTGCTTGCATAAAAACTTTTATACATAGAAGCTGGCCATTGTGTAGGTGTTGCAGCTTCGCCAAAATTAAGCATCTCTTTAAAACTCACAAAACTTGGACCCTCTAAAACAACCCCCTTAATTCGGGGGTCTAGCACTGCAACAGCAGTTGCTGCAGCTGCACCTAACCCATTTCCTACAACTACAATTTTTCGGGTATCGATTTTTAAAGCCCCTGAGTTGCTAAATAAATACTCTAATCCACGTAACGCATCTAAATAAATTCCTTTTAATATATACTTGTTTTTATCTTGTAAATTAAAAGTACCATATTGGTCGTATGGCAAATTGTAGTTTGTGTTGCTTCCTCCTGCACCTCTTACATTTAAAGAAAAAACAGCCATTTCTCTTCTAAGTTCGGGTGCTTGATTATTTAAATAATCACCTAGTTTATAAATAACTCCATTTTTGCTTCCACTTTTTGGCACACTTAGCCAACCTTTTATCACAGCTCTATCAATGCTATTAAATTGTACTTCGTATACATCGCTGTGTTTATTACTTAAATCGGGCCTTGCTTGTTGATAAAAATTGGGGGAAGTATTACTTAGTTCCCTTTTAGCATTTTCCCAAAAACTTACAAAATCAATTGGTATAGCCGTTTTTGCAACAATTTTTGTAGGCTCAAATCCAAAATTATATGCTGCTACATCCTCGTACACATTGCTTACTATGTGCATATTTGCTAAGTAATATCCTGGTTGAAATTGCCCACCAGCAAACTCAAATGTTTTATTAAAACTACTTTTTTTATTGAGTAAAAATGGCACTACTTCTTTATACAAAACAATACCAGCGTTATTAATTAACTGAAAATTAATATTACCTGCTTGTTGCTCTTTTAATGTGTTTTGTAATCTTAATACAAATCCAATTCTTCTATCTTTTGTTGTATAAACACCATTACTACTAAATCCATCTACTTCTGTTTTTATGGCAGTTTTGTTTTTGGCAATGGGTGATACAAAGCCTGTTGTGTTATTAAAAGTAGATGCTGAGGAAGAATTGTATGTTCTATTTACCTGTGGATTGCTCGAAAATTGCAATGGCCCGTTGTTTTGAGAACAAAGCTGTTCACAAATGACGATACTAAAAAACGAAACTGTTAGTATTTTTAATAAAATATGTTTATAATTATTACACATTGGTACGGGATACCATTTTTGTAATAACGAAAAAGTTGAGCAAAAATTATATAACTATACTTGTTTTTATAGATTTAGCAAAAATTGCATGGTATCTACACCATCGGCAAAAGTTGAAATACTTGGGTTTTGGGCTTCGCCAAATGGTATAAAATTGCTGCCAACTATGCATTGAATTTCTTGTTTTGTTGTTGCAATGTCGATGGCATCTTCGATTTTTACATAAACACTATAGTTAATTTGGCTTATTGGTGAAAAAATATTAGCCTCTTGACAAAGCAAAATATTGCCATTAGTTAAGTATTTTTTTTGATTGAGCAGCAAAAGAGTAAGTTGATAGTCGTAATTATTCTTGTATTTATGAAAATCCAATAAATATTGGTACTGATTAAGTGCAGATAATAAACCATCGAAATTATAATTTTCTGGTACAAATAAGTGGGTTACATTTCTGCATCCTTGCCCAAAATAAAGTTGAATATCGGTTGCCAAAGCATTTAATTGCTCGCTAGTTTCGCTGCCTGTTAGTATCGCTACTGAGGTTTTGTTTTGCCTAATTATACTTGGATACTTACTAAAATAATACTCAAAATATCGGCTACTATTATTGCTTCCTGTTGCAATATAAGCATCACAGCCTTTAAGCGTTTGGGCAAAACTTACTTTGTTTTGTACAGTAACTTCCCAGCTGTAAAGGGTTGTAATAAGGTGTTTTATAAGCACTTCATCTTTACTACTAGCTTTAATTAAGCAATCGTTTCCGCTTAAAAAAACACATAAAAAATCGTGAAAACCAACCAAAGGAATATTGCCTGCCATTACAATGCCTACAAGTTTTGGACTTGCATTTTCGTTAGGAATATTGTAGGCTTTAGCAAAGCCGGTTAGTACCGTTTCGTTTAAAAAATTATCTACAATATTTTTACAAGCCTCCTCAATAAAACTTGGTATAAACCATCCATTTTTGTTGTTGGCTAGTGCTTTTGCATTTTGCCAATTAGCATCATCATTTTGCATATAATTTCCCAACTTCACCAACAATTGTATTCTATCTTGTAAATTCATGTTTAAAAAATATTAATTTTGTACCCTATTAAATTTAAAACCTACAAAAGTACAATATGGCAATTAAAATAACTGATGAATGTATAAACTGCGGAGCATGTGAGCCTGAGTGTCCTAATAATGCTATTTATGAAGGGGGAGTAGAATGGGCAATACAAGATGGAACAGCAGTAAAAGGGAGTTTTGTAATGATGGATGGAAGTATAGTTGAAGCTAATACAAAATTTGCTCCACTTACCAACGAAACTTATTTTATAATTCCTAATAAATGTACTGAGTGTCAAGGTTTTCACGAAGAACCACAATGTGCTAGCGTATGCCCTGTAGATTGTTGTGTGCCTGATGAGTTGTATGTAGAAACAGTAGAAGAATTGATGGCTAAAAAAGAAAAGTTACATTTATAATTTTAATTTTTTGATGAGGTAATGTAACCTACCTTTATACTCTAATGTTTTTGCTGCAAAGCAATTTCTGTGTACAGTGGGTGATATTTCTCACTTTTAAGTAAAGCCATTTTGTACAAAATGGCTTTACTATTTTAGCTACCCAATGTTTAAATGGCAAAGCTTAGATTGATTGACAAACAGATTTATAAAAATTCTTCAAGAAATAAAATTATGCAAAACGAAATTTTAAATGCTACTCAAATACAAACCAAATTGCAAAGAATTGCTTTGCAAATTGCAGAAGTATTGCCTAATGAAACTGAAGAATTAATAATTATAGGTATTAAAGAAGCTGGTGTATTGGCAGCTAAGGTAATTTTTAAACATTTACAATCCTGTATTACCAATCCAACCACTTTATTACAAGCTAGCTTAAACAAACAACTGCCTTTAGTTGTAAGTTTTGATATAGAAACAAACTTTACAGGAAAACATATTTGTATTGTTGATGATGTAAGCAATAGTGGCAAAACGCTTACTTATGCATTAGCCCCAATTTTGCAGCATCAGCCATTAAGCATTAGAACTGCAGTTTTAGTTGAAAGAAAATATAAAAAATTTCCTGTGCAGCCCGATTTTGTTGGCTTATCTCTAGCAACTTCTCCCAACGATTTTATAGAAGTTACTTATAACCAAGATGGTTTATTGGGTGCATTTGTAACAGCTGCTTCTTAACTTTTTTGCAACTCTATCATTCGCATTTGCTTGGCATCTTGTAAAAAATCACTAGCGAAAATAAAGTTGTTGAGTAGTTCATCTTTGGCATAAATAATTTCTGTATTGTTGCCTTCCCATTGTTTACGTCCTTGGTGTAAGTAAGTAATTTGGTCGCCAATTTCCATAACACTATTCATATCATGTGTAATTACAATGGTTGTAATATTGTACTCTTTGGTAATATCTCTAATTAGTTTATCAATTACCAAGCTAGTTTGAGGATCAAGGCCACTATTGGGTTCGTCGCAAAATAAATACTTAGGATTAAGCACAATGGCTCGGGCAATACCTACACGTTTTTTCATGCCACCGCTAATTTCTGAAGGAAATTTTTTGTTTGCATCTTTAAGGTTTACTTTATTTAAAACCTCGTTTATTCGGTCCATTTTTTTACTCTCACTCCAGTTGGTAAACATATCTAAGGGAAACTTTATGTTTTCCTCTACAGTTTTACTATCAAACAAAGCAGATCCTTGAAAAAGCATGCCTATTTGCTGGCGAAGTTGCTTACGTTGGTCATCTTCCATAAGTAACATATCCATTCCATCAAACATAATTTGACCATTATCTGGCTCAAATAATCCAACCATACATTTTGTAAGTACCGTTTTTCCACTACCACTTGTACCAATGATTAGGTTGCATTTACCTGAGTAAAAAGTAGCAGAAATGTCTTGTAAAATAACACGGTCACCAAACGATTTTTTTATGTTTTTAATTTCTATCATAATGGAGAATGCAGTTTAGTTTGTTTGATAATTTCCATGGTTTTTAAGATAGTTTACAAGTCCTCCTTCATTCATTATACTTAGCATTACTTTAGGTAATTTAGTTGCAGTATAGGTTTTGTTTTTTGAAAAATTATGAACTATTCCATTTTCTAAATCTATTTGTAATTCATTGCCATTTTCTATATCATGGTTGTTAATTTCTAAAACGGGCAAGCCAATATTTATTGCATTTCTAAAAAAAATTCGGGCAAAAAAATTGGCAATAATACAGCTTACACCGGCGACTTTTAATGCTAAAGGAGCCTGCTCTCTTGAGGAGCCACAGCCAAAATTATCTCCCGCTACAATAATGTCTCCAACTGTAAATTTTAAATGAAATTGAGGATCGACGTCTTCCATAACATGTTGTGCCAACGAAGCTGTATCGAGGGTTTTGGTGTATTTTCCAGGAATAATTCTATCTGTATCAATATTGTGACCATATACATGGCACTTGGCTTTTATCATAAAGAATAAACAGTTTAGTTTATAAAAACACAATCAAAAGTAAGTATGTTAATAGTTGTGCTTATCAATTTTTTTTCTATCCTGTTTTACTAAAGCTTTTTGTTGCTTGTTTTTTTTTCTGTTTTCAAGAACCGATTTTGGGGTATTCGTTGCTAGCCTTGCCTTCTTTTTTTGTAGTGCTTTATGCAATAGTTGATTAAATTTTTTTATAACTATTTCTTTATTGGCTAATTGTGTTCTGGCAACTTGCGATTTAATGAGTACAACATTCTCTTTTGTAAATAAATGTTGAAGTTTGTTTTGCACTGTTTCTTTTTGCTCATTAGACAATATGTTACTTTGTGAAGGATTCCACCTGCCCTCCACCATCGTTTCTACTTTGTTTACATTTTGTCCGCCACTACCACCACTTCTTGCCGTTTTAAAATTAATTTCGTTGCTTATATCTATCATGTTATGAGAGTTGTTATTCAAAAAGTTTCTTTTGCAAATGTAGTTGTTGATGAAAAAGTTGTAGGTAATATTGACAAAGGTTTATTGGTTTTTGTAGGAATTGAAGATGCCGACACACAAGATGATATTACTTGGTTAAGCAATAAAATTGTACATCTTAGAGTTTTTAATGATGCTGATGGGGTAATGAATTGTAGTGTAAAAGATAAGGATGGTGGTATATTACTCATTAGTCAGTTTACTTTACATGCTGCAACAAAAAAAGGAAACAGACCCTCTTACATCAAAGCTTCAAAACCACCTATCGCAATTCCACTGTACCAGAAATTAATTACACAATTACAAACAGATTTAGGAAAACCCATTGCTACAGGAATTTTTGGAGCCGATATGAAAGTAAGTTTATTAAACGATGGACCAGTTACTATTTGTATTGATAGTAAATGTAAGGAGTAATTATACTAATTTTCTTTTCTAATCTTGCACATACACTCTTTTTACTCTTTGATTAATGGTACTTAAAGTTTCGTAGGCAATTGTGTTGCTCCATGTAGCTATTTGGTTTATCGATAGGTTGCTGCCAAAAATTTCTACCACATCGCCTTCTTTGGCTTGGGCAATATTGGTTACATCAATCATTATCATATCCATACACACATTACCAACTATGGGTGCTAGTTGATTGTGCAGCCAAACACTACCTTTACCATTACTAAGTTGTCTGCTTAAACCATCGGCATATCCAATTCTTATGGTTGCAATTAAGCTATCTTTTTGAAGTATTGTTTTACGATTATATCCTACGCTTTCGCCTTTTTTTACTTTACGTATTTGGGCAATTGTGGTAGTAAGTGTAGCAACTGTTTGCAGTGGTAATGGATTGCTTGTATTTTGAATGCCATATAAGCCAATTCCTAACCTTACCATATTGTATTGTAGACTAGGCAATCTTACAATTGCTGCTGTATTGGCAATATGCTGCAAAAAAGTATAATTAAGTTGTTGTTGCAAAATATTACAAAATGAATCATAAAGTTGTTGTTGCTTAAAAGTAAAATCATCTTGCAGTGCATCATCGCTACAAGCCAAATGTGTAAAAACTGATTTTATTTTAATTGAGGCTGCTTTGCTTATAACATCAACTAAAGTTTGGGCTTCATTAACTTCAAAACCCAACCTATTCATACCTGTATTTACTTTTATATGAATGGGATATTCTTGTAATGCTTGTAATTGCACAAACGCTGTAAAAGAGTGTAAAAAATTCATAGAAAAAATCTCTGGCTCAAGATTGTATTCTATTAAATCGTTAAAATTATCTTCATCAACATTCATTACCATTATTGGTAAATAAATGCCTGCTTTGCGTAAAGCAATCCCTTCATCGGTATAAGCAACTGCCAAATAATTAACTCTACTAAATTGTAATAATTTAGCAACCTCTTCGCTTCCACTGCCATAGCCAAAAGCCTTTACCATAGCCATAATTTGCGTAGTTGGCAGCAATGTTTGCTTGATGGTTTTTAGGTTGTGTTGCAAAGCATTTAAATTAATTTGCAATTGAGTTTGATGATTTTTAAGTTGCAATTGCTGTACAATTTTTTCTAGGGCAAAAACCCTTGCTCCCTTTACATAAATGATTTGATTTTTTAGTTGCTGAATGTAGGTAGATTGCAAAAAAGACTCCACATTTGAAAAAACAACCACCTCTTTTGCTGCTAAATCTAAGGTTTTTTCAAAAGCTTTCATATCTGCTCCAATTCCTATAAAACTATCAATTTTATTGGCTGCAATTACTAATGACAATTGTTTATATAGTTGCTCTTTATTTATATTAACTTCAATAAAGTCGCTTAAAATTACTACTGTTTTTTTATTAGCTTTGTTTTGTTGCAAAAAATCTAACCCACTTACAAATGCACTAAAGTCGTTGGTGTATGTATCATTTACAATTACACAATTATTATTAGCATTTTGCAATTGTAAACGCATGTGCAAATGTTGTAAATGCTGTATTCTTTGGTTTATTGAATGTATATTATAATTAAGCAAAACCATAATGGTGCAGCAAGTAATGCAATTTTGAATGGATGCATCATCAACAAAAGGTGTTTCAAACGTGTAATTTAAGCCATTTATATCTACAGTTACCGAGCTACTATTTAGTTTTTTTACTAAAATGGAATTTTGTATGCTACAATTTATAAAACTAGTAGGTGCCGTAAAACTATTGCTTACATTAGCTATTATGGTTTTGGTGGTTTTAAATAACTTAAATTTTTCGTTAAGCTTTTGTTGGTGGTTTTTAAATCCTGCATCATGTGCATCACCCAATTGAGTAAAAATACCAATAGTGGGTTGTACTATTTTTTGCAGGTTCTCCATTTCATTGGCTTGGCTAATACCAACTTCAATAATTGCTAAATTATGTTGCTCGTTTATTTGCCAAACACTAAGAGGTACACCAATTTGGCTGTTAAAACTTTTTGGGCTGCGAACAATATTATACTCCTGTTGAAGTAGTTGAAACAACCATTCTTTTACTATAGTTTTTCCATTGCTGCCAGTAATTCCAATTACTGGGATGCTAAATTTACTTCTATGATATGTAGCCAATTCTTGTAAAGCCGCTACTGTATTTCTTACAATTAAAAAATTAGCATTTGGAAATTGACTGTCATCTATTTCTTCCTCAACTACAAAATTAAAAACACCAGATTGGTAAAGTTCTTTAATGTAAATATGTCCATTGTTGGTGTTGGTTTTTATGGCAAAAAATAATGACGTTGTTTGCCATACAATTCTTCTACTATCAATAACCAAATGCTCAATACTTGCATTACTTTTTATAACGGGTTTACAGTTTATGGCATTAGAAATTTCTTGAATAGTGTATTGCGGCATTAGAAAAAAATCTTTGTATCATCAAAGGTAATTGCTATTGATTTTACTTTTGCACAATGAATTACAACAGCCTAGAATCTTGCCTTTTAGACCTTGAAAAAAACAATCATTTAATAAGAATTAAAGAAGAGGTTGACCCTAACTTAGAAATGGCTGCAATTCACTTAAGGGTTTATGAAGCTGGTGGACCAGCTTTGCTCTTTGAGAATGTAAAAGGTAGTAATTTCAGAGCTGCTAGTAATATTTTTGGAAGTTTAGAACGTAGTAAGTTTATTTTTAGAAAAACCTTTGCTAAAGTTCAAAAACTAATTGAATTAAAAGGAAATCCATTAGAAGCTATTAAACATCCTATTGATAATTTTACCACTGGTTTAGCTGCTTTAAAAGCTTTGCCTTTAAAAAACCCTTTAAGCAAACCCATTTTACATCAACAAATACAAATAAAAGATTTGCCATTAATTAAGCATTGGCAAATGGATGGAGGAGCTTTTGTAACCTTACCACAAGTATATAGTGAAGATATTGATGCACCAGGTATAATGAAAAGCAATTTGGGTATGTATCGTATTCAACTTACAGGAAACGAATATGAACTTAACAAAGAAATAGGATTGCACTATCAACTACATAGAGGCATTGGCGTTCATCAAACAAAAGCTAATAAAAAAGGGGTGCCTTTAAAAGTTAGTTGTTTTGTAGGTGGGCCACCAAGCCATACCCTAAGTGCTGTAATGCCTTTGCCTGAAGGAATTAGCGAAATGACTTTTGCTGGTGTAATTGGTGGACGTCGTTTTAGGTATTTTTATGATGATGGATTTTGTGTAAGTAGCGATGCCGATTTTGTAATTACAGGCGAAGTGTATCCTCATGAAAACAAACCTGAGGGCCCTTTTGGAGATCATTTAGGATACTATAGTTTGCAACATGATTTTCCATTAATGAAAGTACATAAAGTGTATGCCAAAAAAAATGCTATTTGGCCATTTACTGTTGTAGGTAGGCCACCACAAGAAGATACTAGTTTTGGACAGTTGATACACGAGCTTACAGGGGATGCAATTCCTCAAGAAATTCCAGGTGTAAAAGAAGTACATGCTGTAGATGCTGCTGGCGTACATCCTTTGCTTTTAGCCATTGGTAGCGAACGTTATACCCCCTATTTGCCAACTAAACAACCAGCAGAATTGCTCACAATTGCCAATCATATTTTAGGAACTGGACAATTAAGTTTAGCTAAGTTTTTATTTATAACTGCCGATGAAACCAATCAGCTAACCACTCACCATATTCAAACTTATTTTGAATATGTGTTAGAAAGAATTGACTTTAAAAGAGATATTCATTTCCATACCAAAACCACTATGGATACTTTAGATTATAGTGGAACTGGTTTAAACGAGGGAAGCAAAGTAGTTTTTGCAGCTTATGGCGAAAAGAAAAGAGAACTTTGTACAAGTGTTCCATCATTTTTAGGCAACTTACAAACCATTTGTCAAATTGGTATTGCCATGCCTGGCGTTATAACTATCCAAGCTAATAATAAAAATGATAGTCAATTAGTTAAAGAGGTTGTAAACGAGTTAAATTTTAGATTTAAAGAATCAGAAAGCCTAAAAGACAAAGAAGGAGTAGCTATGATTATTTTGTGTGACGATGCAAAATTTACGTCGGCAACATTAAATAATTTTTTGTGGGTTAGCTTTACACGTTGCAACCCTGCAAACGACATTTATGGTATTAACGAATTTGTAGAAAACAAACACTGGGGTTGCGATACTGTAATAATTGATGCAAGAATAAAACCACATCATGCCCCACCAGTAGAAAAAAACCCAACCATAGAAAAACAAATTGATAAATTGTTTGCCAAAGGTGGAAGTTTGTATGGTATTATTTAAAAGCTTTTATTTGAATTTTCTATTTTAATTAATGAGAGATTACAAAACCATAAAGCGTTATCTAAAGCAACAAGTTACTTTAACCAAAGAAGAGCACCCTGAAGAAACATTAGCAGAAATTGTAGAAGGTAGTTTGTTTAAAGGCTATAACTTTTGGATACTTTTTTTTGCGATGATTATTGCTTGTATTGGATTAAATACAGATAGTACAAGTGCACTAATAGGAGCAATGCTTATTTCACCATTAATGGGGCCAATTGTTGGTTTTGCTTTTGGGGTTTCAATTAACAACAGTAAATTAAAAAAGCAAGGTATAACCAACTGGATTTTAATGACTTTAATTAGTCTTTTAGCATCTACTTTGTTTTTTTATATTACTCCTTTTCAAAATAACACAAGTGCCATTTTTTCATTTACAAAAGCTAGTTTTTTTGATGTATTGATGGCTTTTTTTGGTGGCATGGCAGGGTTTATTGGAATAGTAAAAAAAGAAGGTACTAAAGTTATTGCTGGTGTAGCCGTTGCCACAGCTTGCATGCCTCCTTTATGCACAGCAGGTTATGGATTAGCCCACGGAGATATTGTATTTTTTTTTGGAGGACTGTATTACTATTTCATAAATTGTTTGTACATTGGATTAGCCACATTTGTATTAAGTAGGGTTTTAGGCTATCATGTTTATTTTAAGTGTACAAAAAGTTTAAATAAAACCACACAGTTTTTATGGATGCTGTTTATTATTTTAATGCTGTTGCCAAGCTTGTATATTGCTTATAATAAGTATAAACAAGAATATTTAAACCCAACTTCACAAAACACAGATAAACAAAGAATCGATAGTTTAGAAAAAAGATTGCAAATAATTGAGCACAATTTAAAGTTGCCTAAAGATTAAAAAAAACCGTTGTATTGCTACAACGGCTCTTCATTTTTTAAAACAAAAACTATTTTTTCTTATAAACTCATATCAAAAATTGTACTTGCTTCGTTCCATATGCTATAAAAACTAAGCTTTTACCTTTAATTTCTTAGTTTGTCCCATCCATACCTTTTTGCCTTGGAAAGCTCTACCAACGTACATAACCAAAACAAACAAAAAGAATATTGGACCCAAAAAGCCTAATAGTGCCACATATTTTGTGCCATAAAACTTATCCATTGGGCGTCTTAATCTTTCACTTAAAATATACATACTTGGCACCATTACCAATGTTAAGAAAAAGGATAATATTAATCCAAAAATAATAGTCCAGCTAAGAGGGCCCCAAAACACCACACTATCTCCACCAAAGAAAATATGTGGATTAAAGGTTTTAAAGAACGATACAAAATCAATATTAAATCCTACAGCTAATGGTAATAAGCCTAAAATAGTTGCAATGGCTGTAAGCATTACTGGAATGATACGTATTTTACCAGCTTGTATTGCAGCTTCACGTGTTTTCATTCCTCTGCCACGTAACTCATCTGTAAATTCTATTAATAAAATTCCATTTTTAATTACAATTCCTGCAAGGCCTACAATACCCACACCAAGCATAATGGTAGCAATTGTCCAACCTGTAATGGCATAACCAATAAACACACCAATGATGCTAAAGAAAATTTCAGTAAGTACAATAAATGGTTTGCTTAAGCCATTGAACTGTAATACCAAAATCAAGAAAATTAATAACAATGACGTTAGTAAAGCCATACCTAAAAATGCACCTGTTTCTGCCTCTTGCTCCCCTTGTCCAGTTTGCTTAATAGTTACATCAGCAGGAATTTTAGATATTGATTTAAACTTTTCAATATGTTTTGCTAATTCTACATTTGCTGGGCCTGCTAAAGAAGGATCTGTAACATTACTTTGAATTTGAATGGTACGTTTTACATTTTTTCGTTTCACAGATCCTATTGTATTGGTATAATCAACTGTAGCCACTGCATTTAAAGGAACTTGTTTTATAGAGTTGTTCGAAAAATCTCTGTATGTAATTCGCATGTTCATAATATCGGTAATATTATTACGTTGCAAATCGGCGTATCGAATTTGAATTTTGTATTCGTCTTCTCCATCTTTTAACTTACTAGCTTCTTTGCCAAAAATGGCATTACGAATTTCCATACCTACCTGAGCAGTAAATAATCCTTCTTTTAGGGCTTTTTCTCGGTCAACTTTAATTGTAACTTCAGGATTTTCTAAATCTATATCCATTTTTAATCCTTCTACACCAAATACCCTGTTGGTATCTAAATGATTTTGCAAATCGTATGCTACTTTACTTATTTCATCAAAATTATCCCCTGCAATTTCTATGTTTACAGGAGGGTCGGTTGGTGGACCCCCGTTTTCTTGAGCTACAGAAATAGACGCTCCAGGGTATCCAATATTCATAGCATCTCTAATAGCATCTTTAAGAGGCATAGTACTTTTGCCATGTCGTTTTTCGTATTCCAAAAAGCTAATTTGTATTCTTCCTAAATTGCTTTGTGTGCTTCTATTATTATCTTCTGGGCTATTAGCACTTACTGCAACATTGGTTATAATACTTTCAACAATACCATTTTTCTTTGTTGGCATCTCGTTTTCTAAAATTTTATATACTTTACTTTCTAAAATTCTAGTAACACTATCGGTAGTTTCTGTTTTTGTGCCTACTGGCATTTTTAAATAAACATATACAAAATTTGGATCTCCACTAGGAAAGAAAACCATTGGATTACCTCTTGCAATTAATAAGAAAAGAGATACTGGGAATAATATAAACAAACTTACCAAAGCCCATACAGGTCGTGTGCCTTGTAAAATCCATTTTAATAATTTTTCATACCTATTCATCAAAGCTGGTAAGGCTTTTTCTTGGAAGAAATGAATTAAATCTCGCAAAACATATCTCTCAAAAATGCCTAACAAACAAATAGTTAATAAAAAGTTTGCAAATCCGTGCCATTGTGCCAAATGGAGAATGATAGCAATACCAATAAACGTCCAAAACCATCCTGCTTTAAAGATTTGATTTTTGGGTTTTTCATGTTCTCTGCCTTCAGGTTTCATAAAACTTACAGCAAATACTGGATTCATAATAAATGCTACAATTAAAGATGCTGCTAAGGTTAAAATAAGCATAGTAGGCAGGTAAATCATAAACTTGCCAATTAATCCTTTCCAAAATAATAATGGAAAAAATGGTGCAAGTGTTGTAAGTGTACCAGCTAAAACTGGTATAAATACTTCACCAGCAGCTTCTTTGGCTGCATGTTCTACTTTTACTTTTCCATTATTATAAATACGATGTGTGTTTTCAATAACCACAATGGCATCATCAACTATTATACCCAATCCAAAAAGCAATGCAAAGAGTACAATAAAGTTTAAGGTAACGTGTGTGCCAACAATAATATCTGCCAACGGCAAAAATAAAAATGCCACAAAAATACTTAAAGGTACACTCAACGCCACAAAAAAGGCATTGGTAACACCCATAAAAAACATAAGTACCAACAATACCAAAATAAACCCAATGATGATGGTATTTACCAACTCGTTAAACGATGTTGCTGTAGTTTTACTTAGGTCTCCTGTAATTACAACACTAAGTTTATTGCTAGGGGGAATTTGCCCATTTTCTTGCATTTCGGCAACAATGCCTTTGATTTTTGTTGCAGCTTCAATTAGGTTTTCGCCACTACGCTTAATGATGTTTAACGTAACAACATTTTTGCCATCTAAGCGTGCATAGCTTTCTGTTTGTTTTACAGTATCTTTAATTTCTGCCACATCTCGTAAATACAAAGCACCTCCTGTAAGATTTTTCACTACAAGGTTTTGCATATCCAAAGCATTTACAAATTGGCCTTTTACCCTAATGGTTCTACTCATTTTACCCACCTCTATTAGGCCACCACTTATATCTTTGTTTTCATATGCAATAGCATTGCTAATATCTTGGAACGTAAGCTTGGATGCTTGCATTTTAAATGGATCAACATTAATTTGAATTTCTCTTTGGGGTGCACCTACAATATCTGCTCTATTAATTTCATTTAACTCTTCAAAACGGTCTTGCATTTTATCGGCAAAACGTTTCAATGTCATCCCATCATAATTACCACTCACGTTTACATACATAATGGGCATTTCACTAAAATCAAATTCTTGTACATTGGGTTGTTGAGTTAAATCTTGAGGTAAATCGCTTTGAGCTTTATCTACTGCATCTTTTACTTTTTGTTTAGCAATAACTGTTTTTACATCGGTATCAAACTCTACAATTATCAAGCTAAAATCTTGCTGAGAAGTGCTTTGGATTTTTTTAACTTTAGCACCACTAATAGCTTTAAGTTGTTTTTCTATTGGGCGTGTTACTAGGTTTTCAATATCTTTTGGCGAATTACCAAAATATACAGTAGCTACACTTATTGTTGGTACAACAATATCTGGAAACTGCTCTTTGGGCATGGTATTAAACTTATACAACCCAAACAGTGTAATTAAAATGGTAATTACATATACTGCTGTTTTATTGTTTACTGCCCAGCTAGTAGGCTTAAACTCTTTAAACTTATTTAAAATATTTTGCATAATTTTTGTTTTTCAAGCAAGGCGACAATTGGTAATATTTTATATAATTACCTGTGTTGTTGCCTTACATTCTTGGTGTGCTTTTTGTGAAAACTATTTATCACTCTTTAACAATTGTCCATCATAAATATTTTGATAGCCATCTGTAATTAATACATCATTTGTGGTTAATCCAACTTTTACTTCAATTAAACCACCACTTAGCTCACCTACAATTATTTGTTTTTTTCGTGCAATTAACTTGTTGTTTTCTGTTACAGCTACAAATACAAACTTCCCTTTATCATCTGTACCAACTACATTTACTGGTATTGCAATAGCTTTACTTGCAAAATAATCCTGAATTTTTACTTGTGCATTTTGATTAGGACGAACTATACCATCATAAGGTAATTTTGCCTCAACACTAAAACTTCTATTGCTGGGATTGATAGTTTTTGAGCTTAATGAAATACTACTATTATAGTTTCTGTTTAACTCTGGAATTGTAACCAAAATTTTACTTCCAACTTTTACTTTAGCTGCATAATTTTCTGGTACATCTGTAACTACTTTTAGGGTATTGGTATTTACAATTTTTATTTGAGCACCCATGGCACTTGCTCCTACAAAGGTTTCTCCTACACGAACATTTACTTCATCGGCAATACCATCTACATCGCTATACACATTCATGGCATTGGCTTGCTCTTGTATTACTTTTATGTTTTCGTTGGATGCTTTTAATTGTTGCTCTAAGGTTTCTACATTGGTTTTGCTACTTATTAATTGTACTTCTGTTCCAATTCCTTGTTTCCATAAATTATTTTGACGATTGTATAAATCTTTTGCAAAATTTAGTTGCGTTTTTATAGTTTCTACACTTTGTTTGGCTGCTGTAATGCTTTGCTTTACTACAGCATCGTCTAAACGAAGGAGTAGCTGACCCCTTTTTACATAATCTCCTTTTTTTACAAATATGGCTTTTACTTGGCCAGGACCCATACGAGGGGAGATATAAGAAATATTATCTGCATCTACAAAGCCACTTAGCTCAATATAATGCGTAAAATCTTGAGCTATAATTGGAGCAGTAGTAACTAATTTAGCAATGTCTTGCTTTTTGGCATTAGTATCCAATTTTGCAATAAAATCCTCAGCTGCTTTTATTTTATCTGCAATTGCAGTTGCTTCTTTTTTTAACTTTTCTAACTCTATCTTTTTTTCGTTTAAGGCTGCATTGCCTTCTTTTTTACTATTGCCACATGCTACAAGTGTAGTAAGCAATATGGCAGATGATATAATTTTAAGATATTTCATATTTACTATTTTTAATGTTTTGTACAACTGTGGTACTAATAATTTTAAATTATTTAAAAATTCTAAAGTTTTCCTACTGCTTTTAATAAGGCAACTTTGCTAATTACAGCATCATATAAGCTTATGTAATAATTATTTTGAGCGTCTTCTAAACTTTGCTCTACTTGCAAAATTTCAAAACTGCTACCTAAACCTTGCTCATATTTTTTCTTGGTGGTTTGATATACTTTTTCAGCCAACTCAATATTTCGTAATTGATTATCTAAGTTACTAAGTGCCGATGACAGTTGAATTTTTGCTGCTTGATGTTGTAAATCAATCGCACTTTTTACATACGAAATGGTGTTGTTTGTTTTTTCCAAATTAAGTTTCGCTTGTCTAGTTTTACTTTCTCTTTGGCCACCATTCCAAATAGGAATATTCATATTAATACCTATTAAATTAGATGTAAACCAATCTCCTTTATTAAAAAAATCGAAGTTTTGGCGTTGAGCATTTTTACTATAATTCCAAAATGCAGCAATAGTTGGTATGTATTGTAATTTATTGCGTTGTACATCTAATTCTTGTAAAGATTTTACATTATTTAGCAATCTAACCTCTGATCTACTATCGTAGTTTGGCGTATTGGTGAGTTCTAATAAATCTGCTTTTATGGAGCTAGCTGTTAAAGTATCGCTTAAAACCAAACTATCTTTTTGGTTTAATCCTAATGCAAATTTTAATGCACTATACCCCAAGTTTACACCTTGTACTACTTGGGTTTCTGTGGTTTTTAAATTGTTTAATGTTACTTGTGTTTTATCAAGGTCTAATCTTTCTATAAAACCTTGTTTGTACATAGCATCTTGGTCTTTATATAATTTTTCAAGTCGTTTTATTCCGTCTTGCAAAAAAATTAATCTTTTGTGCCCAATTAGCACTGCATAGTAGCTGCGATACACATTACTTTTAATGCTGTCTTTTACAATATCAATATTGCTACTTACATATTTCATAGATGTTGAACGTGCTTTTAAGCCTACAAATACATCTGGCTGAAATAATAATTGCTGTACCGTAAATCCAGCACTAGCTTGCCATGGCACCCCAAACTGTGCAGGAATAGTTCCAAAACTATTTGGCATTGTTATGGCAGTTCCACTTCCATTTCTTACACCTTCTTGGCTTAAAACACCATACACTGCAGGCGACAAAAAGTCGGGTAAAACCGTTACAGGAATATTAAAAAAATGCTGCACACTTACATTACCATTTATAGATGGTAAGGCTGCACCTGTAATTTCCCTGTTTTTTTCCCATTGCAAAACCGAGTCTAGTTTTACATTTTTTAATTCAATTACATTTTTAAAAGCTACTTCAACCGCTTCGTTGGCACTAATGGTATATTTTTTTGATGTGGGTTGTGCCACAGCAAATTGCACCCAAGCCAGCAAAGGAAAAAGCAGCCATTTTGATGATGGATAATTCATGATTTGATTATTATACTTGTTTATATTTATTTATTAATTGATATCCTTTTTCAGATACGATGCCGTGTAAAAAATGCTCCATTATTTGATGTGATAGGTTTACTAGATTGTATTTTGATGCAGGAAAAATTTCTTGATCAAACATTAGCCAAATACTAGCCATTCTAAAACGAGCTAAAATTTCTATATCAAAATCGTTTCTGTAGTTTCCCTCTTCAATGCCTTTTTCAATATTCTCCATTATCATTTTAACCATGTTTTCGTGCATATATTGGTTAAATTTTATAAAGGTGGTGTGGTGAAACTTTTTAAGGTCGTGCAGTATTAATGGATTTAAATTTCTAAAATCATCATCTAAGTGTTGCATTAATAAAAATATTTCTTCTACTGCATTTTGTGCTCTTGTTTTACATAACTCACAATCATTATTGGTTTTTGCAAACTCTTGCATCATTATTTCATCTACCAAAGCATCTTTATCTGCAAAAAATTGATATATAGTTTTTTTGCTAATACCAAGATTGCTAGCAATTTCATCTAAAGTAACAGCACGTAATCCAAATTTTCTGAACAATTCATCTGCTTTATGCAATATTCTATCTTTTGTATCCATTGAGGCAAAACTAAAGAAACTTATAGAATATTTAAAGTTTCCTTAGTGTTGAGTGGTAATATAATATGGATGAGTGGCTTTTTG
>JBMLOQ010000139.1:0-14989 GCA_049242885.1 Chitinophagaceae bacterium | reverse complement strand
TTGTACAAATATTTTACCTGCAACCCTTTGGTTAGTGCTGTTGGCAGGCAAATGACCTCCTTGTCCTAAGCTAGCACAATGGCTATCACCTAAGTCATCTGCCATTTCCCATTCTTGAGTTGTAGAGGTTGCTCTTGGTTGAGTATAACTATTTAAAACATTGTATAAATCTTGAACTGTTGTTGGTGTTCCTCCACCAGGATAAGGAGCCCAAATGCTATATCCATGGCCAAAAGCATTTGAAATAAAATGACCATTTGGTGCAGTTGCTACTTGAAATCTTCTATCTGGTTGAATTACTCTCCCTGTTACACCATGTGCACCACTATAATCATATAAAGTTGTACCTGGAGCCCAAGCATTGTTTACTGTTACCCAAACTAACTGATCTGTTGTGTTATTATTGGTAAATGCATAAGCATCTGTAACCCCAATTAAAGCTTTACCAGATCTTTCAAAAACTATATGATCATTACTTCCACCAGTAGTATAAAAGGGAGCACTTGCACCTCCTTGAGCTGTTGGTACACCATAGTCTCCATCTTTAAAATTTAAAGCTTGGTGTGCTTTCATAATGTTGGCAACATCTGCTCTTAGTGGAAGGTCGGTTTCACTTGTTGGCAAATGAGTCCAACGTTTATTTTGACTAAAAATATCAAAAACATCTTCAATATAAAAACAAGGGTTGCCATCAATAGCTGCAATTATAGCATTTGCAGCTGCAAAACGAGGTTCACGAGGGTCGATATGCTTGCCATTACCTCCTAACTCTTGGCTTTCGTCCCAACCAGCACTATTTCCTAAATTAGCAAGATAATTACCTGTATTTGTAAATCTAGGTCTATAAGTATCATGGCTATTTACAAAAGGTATGGTTTTATGAACTCTAACTCCACCAGGATAATCTTGAAAGCGATAAGCTTCTGTTTGTTGCAAACCAGGAATGGTTGCCATGTCAAAATTACCATTACCTAAAACCATTGGATAAATTGCACCATTGTTACCAGTGCTTCCATAAGCTCTTAAACTAAAGTCAAATCCTCCTGCTAGTTGCTCATTTGAAGGAGCACCAGCACCTGGTGTGCCTGTGTGTACCATTTGACTAGCGTAGTAATCTATATCACCTCTTGAACCTACCCACTCTCCAATGTTTAACATTGTTGGTCCGCCATCCATTCCACCACCTAAACTATATTTTGTAGAATAACTAGCATCTCTTTGTAAATCAAATCCAAAATGCTTTACAGCATCCCATCGCCAACCATCTCCACCTGTTTGTTTTTTGTACCACATTAACCATTCTCTTGCTCCATTGTACATGTGTCCATTAGATTGCACAGGGTTAAAATAAGAACGCACAATACCATTAATAGTAACCGTACCACTTGTTGGGATAACACTACTTTGCCCAATACTGTTAGATTCATAAGCCATATCTGGCCCAAAATATGCAGTATTAATTGAGTTGGTATTTACTGCAGGATTGTTGGGATTTGGGTAAAAGTTTGGCAAATTTTTACTCCATCTTCCACTTCTTGTCCAATAATCTGCTGTACTTGTATCTAAGTGTGGCGTAGCATAAGAAACATATCTAAAATTTTTGAAATAGTTAGATCCAGGAATTCCATTTGTGTTGTCTGCAAATGAAGCTGTACTTGAGCTAAAATCTCTACCTCCTGCCCCACCTCTATTACCTGCACCAGAAGAGTGGTTTAATACAGCATCTTGAATTACCTCAATACCATTGGCATGTAAAACTGCTATCATTCTTAATAATTCGTCTTTTGTGCCACTACGTGTACGCACAGTATCGCTTGCAGTTTCTCCTTTTTGAAATTTATCACCCAAATCATATTGATCAAATGGTGAATACCCAACAGAACCTGGTCCATCATTTTTATAGTTTGGAGGTATCCAAACAGCATCAACACCTAGTGATTTTAATCTTGGAGCCAACTCTGTAATGTAGTCTGCCCATTTAAATCGGAAATTATTGTTCCAATAATCCCACCAAAATGCTTGAAAGATTACTTTTTTTACTCTTGTTTGTGCATTTGCCTGTTGTAATTGCAAGCAAAAAACAAGCACCAACATACACCAAATACTTTTAGTATATTTTTTTATCATATGGCAACACTTTTAAAATTGTGTTGGTAAAAGTAGTAAAGTGTAAAATGTACACAAATTAAAATTTAAAAATTTACTACAAAATGCTCTTTTTGCTTAAAATTTTTCCCAAAAAAAACAATGCCCACATAAAACAAGTCAATTGTAATGCAGTTTGCTGTAGTACTTTTCACTTCGTTCCAAGCCATTTCCATCTCTTTACTCCAGTAAATATCATCAAAAACCACAACAGCATTTTCTGTTAACTTAGGCAATAATTGTTCAAAATAATTTAAAGTAGGTTTATACTGATGATTACCATCGATATACACAAAATCTAAAAATTCAGCTGTTTCTAAAAATTTTGGAAGTGTTTCATCGAAATTGCCAATGATAACATTTGTATTATCTAATTCTTTTTGTTTAAAAAAATCTTGTGCAAGCTTTGCAATATTTGGAGCACCTTCCATAGTAGTTATTGTAGCTTTATTGTTAGCTGTTGCTAAATAAGCAGTAGTTATGCCCAAGCAAGTTCCCAATTCCAAGATGTTTTTGTAACCGTAGTGGTTTATTATTTTAAAGAATAGCTGTCCAAACTTTTTTGGCTTTAAGCTAGCTTTAGCTATTTTATTTATTTTTCTTGTTTTGGTTAATGATAATCTTGACCCAGCACCAAAATCAAGAACCTCAATTTCGTTATGATTTTGCAGTAATTTACTTCTATGATTTTCTATAAAATCAAAAGAGTAAAAGCTACGATTATCCATTAAAATTTCTGTAATAAATTCAAACACAAAAGGCGAATGCACGCCATGTCCTTTGCTATTACTAGCTTTTACCTTGTATTTTAAATATTTAAATACCAATACTGGCAATGAATACATATACTTTGTTTTTACGCAAATAAACGTATAACCCTAATTTAAGGGAAGTATTTTTTATGGATAAAATCTCGGAAAACTAATTATTACAATAGTTTTGTACTAATGTTTTTAAACTAATTGGCATTTTTTGATGATTTTATAAATTTATTTTACAATTCTTAAAATTTTTTTTTCAAAAAAACGTTATTAGGCTTTAGTTATAATTAAAAATATAAAAAACATTTAATTTTTTATTCATAAAATAATACACATGAAAAATTTGTTGATATTACTTACGTTAATGTTTGCAATAGAATCTACTGCACAAAGTACGCTTAATCAGCTACCAACTTATCAAGGTGCAACTAGAACTAAGAAAAAAGCTACACCAAAAAGAACTTATACTAGATTAGGTTCAAAATCTTTTGTACCTGTACAAAGGCCCCCAGTAAGAAATGTAGTTTATCAGTATTTAGATACAACTTTCCCAAATAGCGACAACAAATTTCCTATTACCGGCAATGCTGGTATTGGTACAAATAGCCCACAAAATGCCTTAGAAATTATGCGATTGGCACAAGATGGTCGTTACAAAAACTTTTTGTTACAACTAACCAATGTGTACACACCAAGAGGCTTAAACGAACCAACTATTATGTTTAGCAATGGTGACATTGATTTTAAAAACTCAAGCTATTGGACACTGGGTGGTAAAGTTGCTGGTAATGAAATAGATAAAGACCCTGTAGCTTTTAAAGTTGGATTTAAAGCTCCTGGCTCTATTGATGAGCAAGAGTTTTTTGCCATTGATGCCTATATGGGCAGAGTAAGAATAGGTAATGTAACGAGCAGCCACGATGGATATAAATTATTTGTAGAAGAAGGTATTTTAACTGAAAAAGTAAAAGTAGCTATTAAAAATAGTGAAGATTGGTTTGATCATGTATTTGAAAAAAATTATGCTTTAATGCCTTTGCACGAACTTAGCAAGTATATTGAACAAAACAAACATTTACCAGATGTACCAACCACAAGTGAGGTAATGCAACAAGGGATTGACTTAGGAAAAATGAACGGAATTTTATTAAAAAAAGTAGAGGAGCTAACACTTTACATGATTGACATAAAAAAGGAACTTGACCAAACTAAAAAAGAACTTGAACAACTAAAAGAAAAAAAATAACCCGTTTTTAAAATCAATAATTCAAGATTAATTGAGAGTCGCCAAAAGGCGACTCTTTTCTTTTTAAAAAAGGTTTAATATTTTTTAACAAAACAATATGACAATTATTATAAACTTATACAATCTTTAATCGTTTATTTACAACACAAAAAATTTAATATGAGTAAAGAAACTGCAAAAAAATATCATATTCTTTTATGCGAAGATGACACCAACTTGGGAATGGTTTTAAAAAACTATTTAGAACTAAACGATTATGAAGTAACACTTGAAAGAGATGGCAGACTTGGCTTTGCAGCCTTTTTAAGAGAAAAAATCGATATTTGTTTACTTGATGTAATGATGCCTCATGTAGATGGTTTTAAACTGGCAGAACAAATAAGAGAACAAAATGAAGATATGCCTTTGTTTTTCTTAAGTGCCAAAACCATGAAAGAAGATATAATTAAAGGTTACAAACTTGGGGCAGACGATTATATTACCAAACCTTTTGATAGTGAAGTTTTACTTTTAAAAATAAAAGCCAATTTAAAGCGAAACGAAGAGCAAAACATTATTGAAGAATCTCAAGAGTTTGATTTAGGGAAATATCATTTTATACCTAAACTAAGAGTATTAAGTATTGGTAAAACTACCTACACTTTATCTCCAAAAGAAAATAGTTTATTAAAGTTACTTGCCGAAAGCAAAAACGATTTGGTTGCAAGAGAAAAAGCTTTGAAAAAAATATGGGGTACAGACACGTATTTTAATGGCAGAAGCATGGACGTATACATAGCTAAACTAAGAAAGTACTTAAAAGAAGACGAAGAAATTGAAATTGTAAACATCCATGGCAATGGTTTTAGATTAATAGCACCTTAAAAATTGCCTTAAAAGAGTGTTAGTATTATACATTGCTTTGTTTATATAAGCCCCTTACGCCTAAATAGTATGGGGCTTTTATTTGAAAATTTGATCATAAATTTTTTTTTAATAACATTAATATTTCTTTAAAATAAATTATATAAAATTGCGTTGTAATTATACTTTAATACCTACTAAATGAAAAAGTTATTATTTCTTGCACTTTTAATCTTTGTATCTGCTTCAATTACTTCTTTCAAAAAACCAACAAGCAAAGACGACTTTTACGTTATTGTTAGTAAAAGTGAATATACACTGTTTTTATACGACAAAAACAATGAATGGCTAGCAAGCTATCCTGTAGTTTTTGGCAACAATGATTTAGGCGATAAACTATATGAAGGTGATAGAAGAACCCCAGAAGGCACTTTTCATATAATTGGAAAAAAAGCTCACCAAAAATGGGATAAATTTTTAGCTCTAGATTATCCTACAGAAGAAAGCATATTAAAGTTCAATTCCCGTAAAGCCAATGGAGAAATACCTGCTGGTGCAAGAATTGGTGGAGCAATTGGCATTCATGGCACATGGCCAAAAGAAGATTTTGCAGTTGATAACCAACAAAACTGGACACAAGGCTGTGTATCAACCAAAAACGAATATGTAAGAGAGTTATACAACATGCTACCTGTAGGCACAAGAGTAGTTATTGTACCATAAACTTAACTTTAAACTCATCACAATTACCAGCTTTCGATTCATTTTAGCATAGAAAAAAATTATTCTATTATTAAAAGCAAAAAGCAATAGTATAAATATACATTTGCACCACTTTTATGGCTTTAATTAATAGAAATAATGTAGATACCAATGAGATGAGTTTCATGGATCATCTCGAAGCTTTTCGTGGACATTTAGTGAGAAGTGTAATTGCAATTTTATTTTTTGTAATTATTTTTTTTATTTACAGAAATTGGATTTTCGACAACATCATTGCCGGCCCTTTAGATGCCAATTTTATAGGCTATCGTGCATTTTGCAAACTAGGCAATTGGTTACATCTAGGCAAAGCTTTGTGTATGGATCCAGTTGCAGTAAAAATGCAAAGCAATACTTTTGGAGGCCAGTTATTTAGCACTATTACAATGTGCTTTATTGGTGGATTAATTTTAGCATTCCCCTACATTTTTTGGGAATTTTGGCAATTTGTAAAACCTGCTTTAAAAGAAAAAGAACGCAAAAATGCTCGTTTTGCTACTTTTTGGGTTAGCATTTTCTTTTTTATGGGTGTACTTTTTGGATTTATTGTACTTGCCCCATTTACTTTTAACTTTTTAGCTAGTTTTCAGTTAGGAACCAAAGGATTAATTGAAAACAAGCCTACTATAACAGATTATTTCGACAACTTAATGAACCTTTCGTTAGGTTGTGGCATAGCATTTGAAATGCCAGTATTGGCATGGATTTTAACAAAAATTGGCTTAATTACACCAAGGCTTTTAAAGGCAGGAATTAGGTATGCAACAGTTATAATTTTAGTTGTTGCTGCAGTAATTACACCTAGCCCAGATATTAGCAGCCAAATGATAGTTTTTATACCATTATTTACCCTTTATTTATTAAGTATTTTAATAAGCAACTCTGTTTATAAGAAAGAAATGAAAGAAGCAGAAGAGTGGAGCTAGTTAAAATTTTAATCACCAAATATCAATTGCAACAAAAATCGTAAGTTTTTGAATGAAAAACCTTGCAATTTAATTTACCAAAGCCGATGTTTCATTGCTAAAAACAAGTAATATACGTCTATGCTTTGTACAAATTTTCCACAAAAAAAAATATTCATAAATAAACCCAATTAAAACCAATTAATTACTTCACTTTTGCTGATTATAAATTTCACCTTTTAAGAATATGGGAATGTTTAGTTTTTTTACCCAAGAAATTGCTATGGACTTGGGTACAGCCAACACGCTGATAATTCATGGCGACGAAATTGTAGTTAACGAACCTAGTATAGTTGCATTAAATAGAAATAATCCAAAAGAAGTATTAGCAGTTGGCAAAAAAGCTTTGCTAATGCACGAAAAAACACACGAAAGTATACGCACTGTTCGCCCATTAAAAGATGGTGTAATTGCCGATTTTAATGCTGCAGAATTGATGATTAGGGAAATGATAAAAATGATTTATCCCAAAAAACCACTTATTCCACCAAGTTGGAGAATGGTTATTTGTATTCCTTCATCAATTACAGAAGTAGAAAAACGTGCTGTACGTGATAGTGCTGAGCAAGCAGGTGCTAAAGAAGTATATATGATACACGAGCCTATGGCAGCTGCTTTAGGTATTGGTATTGATGTAGAAGAGCCTGTTGGAAATATGATTATTGATATTGGTGGTGGTACAACTGGTATTACTGTAATTGCTTTGGCTGGTATTGTATGTGATCAAAGTATAAGAATTGCTGGTGATGAGTTTACTGCTGATATTATGGAAGCTTTACGCCGCTACCACAGTTTATTAATAGGTGAGCGTACTGCCGAGCAAATTAAAATTCACGTTGGTGCAGCCATGAAAGATTTAGATAATCCACCAGATGATATTCCTGTAAATGGTAGAGATTTGGTTACTGGTATTCCTAAACAAATTATGGTAAGCTATCAAGAAATTGCAGAGGCCTTAGATAAAAGTATTTTTAAAATAGAAGAAGCTATTCTTAAAGCTTTAGAAACTACTCCTCCAGAACTTGCTGGAGATATTTATCGTAGAGGTTTATACTTAACAGGTGGTGGTGCTTTACTTCGTGGATTGGATAAAAGATTGTCTGCTAAAATTAAATTACCCGTTCATGTAGCCGAAGATCCACTTAAAAGTGTAGTTCGTGGTACAGGTTTGGCACTTAAAAATTATCAGCATTATCCGTTTATTATGAAGTAAAATTGAGTAGTAAGTATTGAGTAGTAAGTAGTTAGTGAGACCACTCAACAAAAGCTACAAAATCAATCTACTAATTACTATCTATAAATAACTTGCACTTTGCGTAACATTATTTTATTTATTCGACAGCATTTTAATTTACTCACCTTTTTGGTGCTGCAAATTATTTGCATGATTTTATTGAGTAAAAATAGCAAAACACATGAGGCTTTTTTTGCTTTACAACTAAATGAAGCTACAGGTAAAATAAATAGTCAGTTTAATAAGTTTAGTGGTTATTTTAATCTTAGAGAAACAAATAGACAATTAGCCTTAGAAAATGCTGCCTTAAAAAATCAATTGCAACAAAATTATAATATTCCAAACAATGCCATTTTGTTTGCTGCCGATAGTACAATAAGAGATACCAATAACTTAATACGTAAGTATAAATATTTACCAGCCTTAGTGGTGAAAAATAGTTTTACAGGACAAGAAAACTATATTACTATTGAAAGAGGCAGTAATGCTGGAATTTCAAAAAACATGAGTGTTGTAAGTGCATTTGGTGTAGTGGGCAAAGTTGTTGCAGTAAGCGAAAATTACAGTATTGTAATGAGTTTACTTAATAAAAGAAGCATAGTTACTGGTCGAATAAAAAATAAAGAATATGCTGGTACAATTGAGTGGGATGGCAAAAGTCCTGAATTTTTGGTAATGAAAAATGTTTCAAAATCGGCACAAGTAAAATTAGGCGATAGTGTACTTACTGGTAATTTTAGTGCCAATTATCCATCTCAATTATTAATTGGTACCATTGGAAACATTAAAAACGATGAAGCAACAAACACTTACATCTTAAAACTTAAAACAGGAACAAATTTCTATACATTACAGCATGTAAATGTTATTGCTAACACTTACTTTACTCAGCAAGATACATTAGAGCAAAAAAATACAACCATCAATAAAGGCAATGAGTAATTTGCTTAAAAATATTATAAGATTTATATTATTTGCTTTTGTGCAATTATTTATATTAGATCAGGTACCCTTGTTGCATCAATTTATAAAACCTTATCTGTACTTCTTATTCATACTATGGCTACCCTTTTCGTTGAGTAGATTTTGGTTAATGATAGTTGCATTTTTGTTTGGCTTAACAATGGATTATTTTACTCAAAACTTTGGCTTACATGCAGCACCTTGTGTATTAATTGCCTTTTTAAGACCAACCATTTTAAACATCTTAATTGCAAAAGAAACAACCGAACAAAACTATGTTGAGCCTAGTATAAAAAGTATGGGCTTTGGTCCTTACAGTATTTATGTAACCATTTTAGTTTTGGTACATCATTTTTATTTGGTTTTGATTGAATGGCTTCAGTTTGGAAACTTTTTCTACTTTATAGGAAAAATTTTTGCTAGTGGTGCTTTAAGTTTACTATTGATTTTAATAACTGAAATGCTATTTTACAGAAACTCTAAACTAAGATTGGTTTAGTTTTAAAGCTCTAAAAGAGTATGCAATAATCAAAAATTGTTTAGAAATAAATACAACTACTAGTATAAAAAGTACAAATCAAAAAAGCGGATGTATAAATATGCTTCATCTTATTGTCAAAATGCTAAGCAAATTATACAATCATATTCTCCTTCAACCCCGTTTGCTAGTTTCTTAAAACAATACTTCACTACACATAAAAAATTTGGAAGTAAAGACAGAAAAGCTATAACAGAGGCTTGCTATGCCTATTTTAGACTAGGAAAAGCTGTAGCAAGTTTAGAAATTGAAAAAGCGATTGCTGTTGGTATTTTTTTAACTGAAAAACATATTAATCTCTGGCAAAATATTTTTTCGCCAGAATGGATGGATGCTTTGCATTGGGATTTAAATGAAAAAATTGATTTTTTGCAAAAACAAGCTATTTTACCTGATAATTTTAACCCATTTTTTGGAGTTGAATACGTAAGCAAAAACATTAATGTATATAATTTTAGTCTTTCACATTTACAGCAACCCAATACTTTTATAAGAGTAAGACCAAAATTTCAAAAAGAAATTTCAAAGAAACTTCAATCTCAAAATATTGAACATAAAATACAGCACAACTCCATAGCTTTTGAACAAAAAGTAAATATTGAAAGCTTTGCCATACTTAATAAAGAAGTGGTTGTGCAAGACTACAGTTCACAGCAACTTTCTACTTTAATGCAACTTATTCCTTCTTCAAATTATCAAAAAAAAGTGTGGGATTGTTGTGCTGCTAGTGGTGGAAAATCTATTTTAGCAGTTGACTTTTTGGGCAAAATAGAGCTACATGTTAGTGATGTAAGGCAAAGTATTCTGCACAATTTAAAAAAACGATTGGCTGTAGCACAAATTCCAATTTACTCGTGTGAAGTTAAAGATTTAAGTAAACCACAAACCCAAAACAATTTATTTGATATCATCATTGCAGATGTTCCTTGTACAGGAAGTGGCACTTGGGGAAGAACCCCAGAAAATTTATTGTTTTTTGATGAAAAAGAAATAGCAACGTTTCAGCAACTTCAACAAAAAATTATTACAAACTCAATTGCTAGTTTAAAACAAGGAGGTTATTATTTATTTATTACCTGCTCGGTTTTTACAAAAGAAAATGAAGATAATGTACAATTTATTCAAAAACATTTTGGGCTCGAAGTAATACAACAACAATATTTTATAGGATACGAAAACAGAGCTGACACGATGTTTGGAGCCTTAATGTTGAAGCCAAAAATTTAAAATATAGCTAATAGTTTGTTAAGTTCAACTGATAAAAGATAGTTTTCGTTAAAGTATGAGGCTTAAATTTTACTTCAAAAAAATCTCTTCTTTATATTCGTGCTTTAAAACATTAAAAACACATTGAGTAACATTAAAAAACTAGCAAGTGCAACCATGTGGTATGGTGTTAGTAGCATTGCAGCTAGGTTTTTAAATTATTTGCTTACACCTTACATTACCAATCAAAATAGCATTTCAAAAGCAGATTATGGTAAAATGACTTTGGTTTATGCAACCATTTCTTTTTTAAATATTTTGTTTACATATGGAATGGAAACTACGTATTTCCGTTTTAACAAGCAAGGCGAAGAAGGTAAAAGTGTTTATAGCACCATTAGCATTTCGCTTTTTGTAACAACCCTAATTTTTAGTTTTTTTCTACTAAACAATATACAAAGTTTAGCTACAATAGCTGGTGTAGGCGACTTGCCCATTCTTATAAATATTTCTATTTTTATTATTGCTTTCGATACTTTAAGTGTACTGCCTTTTTCAAAACTTAGGCAAGACTCTAGGCCTATAAAATTTGCATTGGCAAAAGTATTGGGCATTCTTGTCAATATTTTGTTTACACTCTTTTTTGTAAGCTACTGTCCAAATGCATTAAACCAAAATGCCAATAGTTGGGTTGGGGTTATATATAATCCAAATCGCAGTGCAATTGAGTACATTTTATGGGCAAATCTTATTCAAAGTATTTTTACTTTTTTATTGCTTTTAAAAGAAGCTTTAGCGATAAAACTACAATTCAACTTTACACTTTGGAAACAAATGATGCAGTATAGTTGGCCTTTAATTATTGTTGGTGTAGGTGCCATGATTAATGAAACTTTTAGTAGGCAAATGCTAAATTGGTGGCAAGATGGTACAACCGAATTTAAAAATGAACAAGTTGGCATTTTCAATGCTTGTTATAAGCTTTCCATTCTAATAACGCTGTTTATACAAGCATTTAAAATGGGTGCTGAACCTTTCTTTTTTAAACAAGCCGAAGCTGGAAACCCACAAAAAACCTATGCAAGGGTGATGAAGTTTTTTGTAATTGTAATTACAACTATGTTTTTGGCGGTAGCTTTATTTTTGCCTATTTGGAAACATTTTATTGGTCCAAAATATTGGAGTGGTTTAAGTATTGTACCCATACTTCTTTTGGCAAATATGTTTTTAGGAATTTATTACAACTTAAGCATTTGGTTTAAGCTGGGCAACAAAACAACTGCAGGCCTTATGATTACTTTGGTAGGTTCTGCTATTACGCTGATAATCAATTACTTATTTATACCAAAATTTGGGTTTATAGCTTGTGCTTGGGCTACTTTTTTTTGTTATGGAGGCATGATGGTTTTAAGCTATATCTGGGGGCAAAAAGTGTATCCTATTCCATATAAATGGAAAAAGCTAGTAGCATATTTTGTAATTGTAATTGCTTTGTTTTTTGTACAAAAACTGATAATACTATTTTGGGATAATGCTATTTTTTCAATAGCAATAGGTGTATTCCTTTTGTTAGTTTATGTTAGATTTTTGTTGTTGGTTGAGAAAAATGAGTTTAAAAAGTTACCCGTTATTGGCAAGTTTATTAAATAACTTATAATTCCATATCAAAAGGCTGTTTCCAAACTTTTCTTAAATACCATAAAAGGATGACTAAAGCAGTAAAACTGCACATGTAAAAAACAAGATTTTGCCATTGTACACTACCTTTAAAAAATCCAAAGTTTTTATGTATGCCCCAATACACAGAAGTTGCCATCCAAAGCAATCCTAAACAAATTGTTTTTACAATATTCTTTAGATACAAAATTATTTGAGGTTCCATTTTTACTTTTTTAAAAATTACACTCTTATATTAAGTTTATGTAAATCTACTACCATTTAACAAAAAGTTTACCAAAGTGTTGTAACTTAATTACAATTTTGTCGTTTGAAAGTATAGAATATTTTAAATAGTTATATAAACCGATAGTTTATTTTCTCATGTTGCTTTATCGGTACGTGCCTTGTATTTACAAGGCACTTTTTGTTTAAAAAAATTAATAAAATTGTGGATTACTTTATGCCTCAAAATGCTTTGTCTGCAATCGTTTCCCTTAACTTCGCCAACATCAAAAAATTGGTTTTAGAGCATTTTTTATAGTTTAAATTAACTATTAGTAAAAATCATATTTTACTTTCTAAAAAATTAAAACCAAATACCATAAACAAAAAAATATGAGCGAAGAACAAAATATAGAAAATGCAGCCCAAAATAAAAATTATGGAGCTGATAGTATTCAGGTACTCGAAGGTTTAGAAGCTGTGCGTAAACGCCCAGCCATGTACATTGGAGACATTGGGGTTAAAGGTTTGCATCACTTAGTTTATGAGGTGGTGGATAATAGTATAGATGAAGCCTTGGCTGGATATTGCAAAAACATAACTGTAACCATACATGAGGATAATTCTATAAGTGTAGAAGACGATGGACGTGGTATTCCTACTGGTATTAATCAAAAGCAAGGTGTAAGTGCTTTACAAGTAGCCATGACAATTTTACATGCTGGTGGCAAGTTCGATAAAAACACCTATAAAGTTAGTGGTGGTTTACATGGTGTAGGTGTAAGTTGTGTAAATGCACTCAGCACCCATATGCACACAACGGTTTGCAGAGAGGGTAAAATTTTTGAACAAGAATACAAAATTGGTATTCCCTTATATGATGTAAGAGAATGTGGAACAACCGATAAAACTGGCACCAAACAACACTTTTGGCCAGATACTACTATTTTTCAAGAAACAGTTTATCGTAGAGAAATTTTAGAAGGCAGATTAAGAGAACTTTCATACTTAAATAAAAATATTAGCATCATTGTAAATGATTTAAGAGAAGTTTTAGAAGATGGCTCTACTTATACCAAACACTTTTTAAGTGAAGGTGGTATTGTAGAATTTGTAGAAATGTTGGATAAAGCAAGCAACCGTTCCCCATTAATTTCTAAAACTTTGTACTTTGAAGGACACGACGAAGCCTCAAACGTTGCTGTTGAAGTTGCTATGTCTTACAACGATGATTTTAAAGAACATATTTTTTCATATGTAAATAATATTAATACCATAGAAGGTGGCACACACGTTACAGGTTTTAGAACTGCTTTAACAAGAGTATTCAAAAGCTATGGCGACAAGGAAGGATTGTTTGAAAAAGCAAAGGTGGAAGTTGAAGGAGATGATTTTAGAGAAGGATTAAGTGCTATAATAAGTGTAAAAGTACCAGAACCACAGTTTGAAGGACAAACCAAAACTAAATTAGGAAACAGCGACGTAAGTGGTATTGTACAAAGTACTGTGGGTAGAGCATTGCAAGCATACTTAGAAGAAAATCCAAAAGAAAGTAAAAACGTAATAAGCAAAATTATTTTGGCTGCACAAGCACGTGTAGCTGCTAAAAAAGCTAGAGAACTTGTACAACGTAAAACTGTTTTAACAGGAGGTGGTTTACCAGGAAAATTGGCTGATTGTAGCGAACGTGATGCTGAAAAATGTGAATTATACTTAGTAGAAGGAGACTCGGCTGGAGGAACTGCAAAACAAGGAAGAGACAGAAGCTATCAAGCAATTTTACCCCTAAGAGGTAAAATTTTGAATGTGGAAAAAGCCATGGAGCATAAAATATACGAAAACGAAGAGATTCGTAATATGTATACAGCACTTGGTGTAACTGTTGGCACAGAGGACGATCCAAAAGCTTTAAACCTTAGTAAACTTCGCTACCACAAATTAGTAATTATGACCGATGCCGATGTTGATGGCTCGCATATTGCTACACTAATTCTTACTTTTATTTTTAGATACATGAAAGAAATGGTAGAGCAAGGTTATGTGTACTTAGCTCAACCACCTTTATACTTAGTTAAAAAAGGTAAAGAACAAGCTTATGCCTATAGCGAAGAACAACGCAAAGGCTTAGTAGAAAAGTTAGGTGCAGGAAAAGAAGATAGTGTAACCACTCAACGTTACAAAGGTTTGGGTGAAATGAATGCAGACCAACTTTGGGAAACTACAATGGATCCTAAACGTAGAACTTTAAAAAGAGTAACCATAGAAAGTGCTGCAGAAGCTGATAGAGTATTTAGTATGCTAATGGGAGATGAAGTTGCTCCACGTAGAGAGTTTATTGAAACGCATGCTAAGTATGCTAAAATTGATGTGTAAAAAAGTAAATTGAATTTAATACCATAATAATTTCCCCTCGAAAAATAAATTTCGAGGGGTTTTTGTTTGAAA
>JBMLOQ010000138.1:0-5383 GCA_049242885.1 Chitinophagaceae bacterium | reverse complement strand
AATGGTGAAATTTATGCTAATAAATTAATTGGATCAACAGGTTTATTGCCATTACAGTTTGTACAATTAGCTGCTACTAAAAATAAAGAAAATATAGACGTAAATTGGGTAACAGCCAACGAAGTAAATGTGAGCCATTTTGAAATTGAAAAAAGTTTACAGTCAAATGAGTTTAAGACAATTGGTAAAATAACAGCTACAAATAAAAGTTCTAATAAATATAACTTCCCTGATTTTAATGTTTTTTCTGGTAAAAATGCTTACCGAATTAAAAGTGTAGATAAAGACGGAAAAACACAGTTTTCGAATGTAATTGTAGTAGATATTTTACAGCCAACAAAGCAAGAAATTGTTGCCTTCCCTAATCCTACAAAAAATAATTTTACATTACAAATTACTACAATTAAAGAAGGGAGATATGAACTAAGAGTATTAAACACAAATAGCAAATATGTGCTAAATAATACATTACAAATAAAAGGAACCATAAATCAAGTTTCTTTAGATTCTAAAGCTTGGGCAAGTGGTGTTTATGTTTGTCAATTAATTGATAATTATGGCAAAGTTGTTTTAAGTACTAAAATTATTAAAAATTAATTTTTGCATCTATTCCAAACAAATAAGGCTGCCAAAGGCAGCCTTATTTGTTTGGAATATTTTTAGTTTAATTAACTCTTTTGCTTAAACTGCTTACTTGGTTTTGTAAATTACTTACCATACCTGCTAAATTGTTGATATCCCAAAGTGGAGCATTTCCTGGTTTTTGAATGATATATACAGCTTTCCACAATTCTAAAACATCTTCAGCATTTACTGTATATGGTTCATAAACTGGGTTATCGCTAACTAAAGTGAGTTTTGCTTTGGCTTTTTGATTTTTAAGCACTCTTTTATAAACAACACCATCAGCTTTTGATAATACTACATAAGTATTACTAGTTTTTACTTCTTCTAAATCTTCCACTTTTTCGCCAACTATAACACTTCCACTAGGTGTTGGCATCATACTATCTCCTAAAATTTCAAAGGCTCTATATGTACCACTGCTAAGCATAGGTAATGTAAAAGTATTTAGTTCATCAATAAATTCTGGGTCGGCATAGCCATTTAAATATCCTGCAGCTGCTTTTATTGGTACTAAATGAATGGTATTGGTAGTATTGGCAGCCATTTTTAGTTTTCTTCGTTGTGCCAAATAATTTGTACCTGTTTGCTCTGATAAATCTTTGAGTAAAAACTCATCAATTGTAATTTTATAATAGCTACAAAGCCGCTCCATAACTTCTAATCTTGGTTCTGCACGGTCTTCTTCGTAAGCTCCTAAAAGCGAACGTTTAATTTGAAGTTTTTCTGCAAACTCTTCTTGAGTAAAGCCTTTTAGCTTTCTCAAATACTTTAGGTTGGTAGATGCGTAACTCATATTCTAAATAATTTAGCACAAACTTACTAACATTATTAGTATGTACCAAATATTTTAGTAATTATTTTCAACAATTAATTTTTTGATTGTTTTAAGTTAGTAGTAAACTACTGGATTTGTTTTTTTAGAATATCTAAAAATACATTCCTTTCAATCATTTCGGCTCCAAGGCTTTCTAAATGTTTTGTATAAACTTGGCAATCTATAAGTACAATTCCCTGGCTAATTAAATATTCTACAAATTTGATAAATCCAAATTTGCTTGCGTTTGGCATTTTGCTAAACATACTTTCTCCAAAAAAAATATGTCCCATTTTTATGCCATACAAGCCACCAACCAATTGTCTTTTATTCCAAACTTCTACACTATAAGCATATCCAAGTTGATGTAGTTGAGTATATGCATTTATCATGTTTTCATCAATCCAAGTGCCCTGTTGGTCTTTTCTATCAATAGTTTTGCATGCTGTAATTACGTCTTTAAAATTTTGGTTGATAGTAATTTTGTAAGAATTTGAGCGAATTACTTGCATCATGCTTTTACTCACTTTTAGTTTTTGGGGATATAGCACAAATCGAGGATTAGGATTCCACCATAAAATTACTTTATTGCTATACCATGGAAAAATGCCAAGTTTATAAGCTGCTAGTATACGTTCAACTCTTAAATCTCCGCCAATTGCCAATAAGCCATCTTCATCTGCCTCATTTGCTGGTGGAAACCAAATATTATCATCTAAAACTGATAACAAATTTTATAAATTAGTTGTAGCTTTTAAAGCATTACTAGCCATACTTGCTTTTGGTGGTACAGGGGCTTTTGTACGGAGATTCAATTTTTCACCAACTATTGGATTTAACTTTTTGTGAATACCATTTAAATCGGCTAATGCTTGTAATTGAATTCCTAGTTTTTGACTAATATAATGTAAATCTTCATTTGGCATTACTGTGTAAAAGTCTGCATTTCCCTTTTTTTGTTTTTTTTCTAAGTAAATCAATCTATCTACATCTGTAAATTCCATCTCACTTAAATCATTAAATTCAAGAATTTTTGATAAAGAAACATTGTGCTCTAAAGCAATGCTGAGTAAACTTGTACCCTGAGAAACAAAAATCACTTTTACTTTGTTAATGGTAAAAATTCCTTTTGGGTACAAACTAAAATCTGTAAGTTTTTTTTCTTCTTGTTTTACAAATGCAATCTCTTCTTCTTTTTCTTCTTCAGCAACTGTAACTTTTGGTGGTGCAATTTTGATTTGATTTGAAATTGAACTTGTTACAGGTTTATTATTGCTTGATTTTGTTTCTAAAGGTGCTTCAACTCTTGCACTAGTTGCATTTAACTTTGGAATATCAGTATCACCAGAAATAGCATTTGGCTTTGCATTTATGGCTGCTGTATTATCGTTTAATACATTATTAAGTGCAAACAATGTGTATTGATTAAGATTATAGTCGTTAATTACTTTTATTAAAAGTTGAGGATAGTTTTTCTCTGTAGCGTAGCCACTTTTTTGCAATCCTTTTGCCCATGCTTCATAATCAGTCACATCTAGCTTAAATAAAGAAGCATAGTAGGGTCTATTTTTTAAAAAATCACTATGATCTTTAAATGATTCTTCTGCTGAATTGTACTTTCTAAAACATTCTTGGCTAGCGTCATCATCGTGATAAACTTTTTCGCCAGTCCATTCGGTTTTACATTTTATTCCAAAATGATTATTGCTTTTTTTGCACAGCACACTTTCACCCATTGCCGATTCTAATATTCCTTGTGCCAAAGTAATTGCAGCAGGCACCCCTGTTCGTTGCATCTCTTGCATAGCAATAAATCTATACGTTTCTATGTATGCCAATGCCTTTTCTTTTTGTGAAAATGAAACATTTGCAATTACTATCAATAATATAAAAAACAATTTTTTCATTTAATTTTACTTTTTTTGAATCAACATTAATCCGTCTCTAACTGTTAGCATTACAATTTCTAATAAAGGGTGGTTTATTAAAAACTCATTAAATGCGTGAATTGCTTTTGCATTTTTTCCTTTAATATTTTCTTCTAAAACTTCACCATGAAACAATACATTGTCTGCAATAATTAAGCCATTTGTTTGCAGGCTTGGAAGTATCATTTCTACATATTCAATATAACTTGTTTTGTCGGCATCAATGTAAACAATATCCCATTTTAAATTTAAATTGGGAATAATATTTTTTGCATTTCCCGTGTGTAAATATATTTTATTTTTTTGAGGTGACAGGTTGAAATTTTCTTGTGCAGTTGCAGCATCATTAATACTTAATTCTATGGTATGCAATTCGCCGCCTTCTATTATTCCATTTGCCAAACAAAGACCACTAAAACCTGTAAATGTTCCAATTTCTAATACAAATTTTGCTTGTTTAATTTTGCAAATTTGTTTTAAAAACATGCCTTGCACCCAATTGCTTTGCATGTGGTTTTTTGGGTGATTGGCAATGGTATCGGTATATACCTTTTGCAAAAAATCATCTTTTTGTGTAGTGTATGCTAATGCATATTTTTCTGCTAATTCGTTTATTAATTGCATATTAATGTGTGCGTTTAGCAGCATTATAGTTAATTACTATTGTTGCGTTTTTGCTATTATCACTGGTAAGCAAAATTTCTTCACGTTTATTACCAAAAGTTACTACTAAAAAGGCTGTATTTGGTGGCACTTTTCCAAGAGACTCTGCAACTGTTATAATTTCTTGAACTTTATTTTCATCATCAAAATATAGTTTTAAGGTTATTGGTGTTAAACCTAATACTTTATTGTCAACTAGCTTTTTGTTTTCTTTGTAGATACTTATATAATCTCCATCAATTTCACCATTATCATAAAACTCAAGTGTAACTTCTTTTGCATCTACTTCTAAGGTGGCATTAACTTTGTTTACTCTTTCTAGTAGAATTTTTGGTATTGGCGTAATTTCTTTCGACTCTTTCGTTATTGATTTTGGTTCTAGATTTTTAGGTAAGGTATTTACAGTTGGTTGTTGTTTTGGTTTTATATAAGGTACTTCATTTGGGATTGACTTTTTTTGTACAGTATCTTTTTTTACCACAAATGCTTCAGCACCTGGTTTTGGAGTGTTTGCTTTTTGTTTTGGGGTGCTAGAAATAGGGGTAATTGGTTTTTTGACAATTGGTTTTAATGTTTTTGCTGTTGGTAACTCTTTAATTTTTTCGATTGGTTTTTTTGCTAAAGGAGTTGAAGGTACTTTAGTTTTTGAAGTATTATTTTCGTTTAATAAAAATGGTTCTTTTTTAAATTTTGTTGTAGTTACTCTTTCTAAATACACAGTGCCAGTTCCACAATCTTCTTTTGTATCCATATTTGTACTAGTGTAAGTGCCAGTTAGGGTTTCAAGGTCACCTTCTTTAGTGTAATCTAGGTAGCAAGTCATAGCACAAGCACTTGTATTATCCATTTTTCTAACTTCAATTACTTTAAGCTCTTTTAGTACTATAGTTTTTCTTTTTGATTGATAAATACCACTGCAGGTAACTTTTGCATAAAAATCAGTATTGTGAAAAGAATATGTAACACCTTTTATAGCATTATCAATTAGTTGATCAATTTGCACTTCGTACTTATATCTTTCTTTAGAAAACCCACCTTGCAGCATGCTAAAATTTACTTGCTCAAAATATCCACGCCAAATACCTTTCATTGTTTGTGTATAGCAAGAGGAATGTATAATTAACGAAACCAAAAAAGTATAAATAAATCTCATTGATGTTAAAACAAATTTTAATAACGGCAAAGGTAAGCTTACCATTTTTTTTAATTGTGAATACTGAGTTAAAAAATTTTATGCAATTAATAGTAAGTTTATTTCTTTAAGTATCTTTTCTTAAATGTTGTTATAAGATGTTATTCACTTAAATTTGCAACTAAAATTTTTTATGCAGCCTATACAAATGGTAGATAC
>JBMLOQ010000137.1:3425-22836 GCA_049242885.1 Chitinophagaceae bacterium | reverse complement strand
ATCAGGCCGAAATTGATGCAGCTTGTGAGTTGATAGATTTTTTAAGATTTAATGTACATTTTTTAAGTGAAATTTATAAGCAACAACCTGTACAAGGTGCAGGTATTCATAATCGTTTAGAATGGCGTCCTCTAGAAGGTTTTGTACTTGCTGTTACTCCTTTTAATTTTACAGCAATAGGAGGTAATTTGCCTACAAGTGCAGCCATGTGTGGTAATGTTGTAGTTTGGAAACCAGCCAATACTCAAATTTATAGTGCACAAATGTTTATGAGAATTTTAAAAGAAGCTGGTTTGCCTGATGGTGTTATTAATTTGGTTTATGTAGATGGACCAACAATAGGTAAAATTTGTTTTAATCATCCACAATTTGCAGGAGTTCACTTTACAGGTAGCACTGGGGTATTTAACCAAATGTGGGAAACTATTGGAAAAAATACTAATATTTATAAATCATATCCAAGAATTGTAGGAGAAACAGGAGGTAAAGATTTTGTAATTGCACACAAATCGGCAAATGCAGATGTTGTTTCAGCTGCTTTGTTAAGAGGTGCATTTGAATTTCAAGGACAAAAATGTAGTGCAGCCTCAAGGGCTTATATACCAAGTAATTTAGCCAAAGAAGTAAAGAAAAAATTAATTGAAGGAGTAAACTCTATGAAAATGGGAACCACAGAAGATTTTACTAATTTTATTAATGCAGTTATTGATGAAAAAAGCTTCGATAAAATTAAATCTTACATAGATAAAGCCAAAAAAAGTAAGGTAGCCACTGTAATTGCAGGAGGAAATTGCAGTAAAAAAGAAGGTTATTTTATTCAACCTACTATCATAGAAACAACAGATCCAAAGTACACCACTATGTGTGAAGAAATTTTTGGACCAGTTTTAACTATTTATGTTTACGATGCCAACAAGTTTGATGATGCACTAAAATTAGTTGATAGTACCAGTAATTATGCTTTAACTGGGGCTATAATTGCACAAGATAGATATGCTGTAGATAAGGCTACTGCTGCATTACGCCATAGTGCTGGTAATTTTTATATAAATGATAAACCAACTGGAGCTGTTGTTGGTCAACAACCTTTTGGTGGAGCAAGAGCTAGTGGAACAAATGATAAAGCTGGAAGCCAACTAAATTTATACAGATGGTTAAGTGCAAGAACGGTAAAAGAAACTTTCAATCCAGTAACTGATTATAGGTATGCATTTTTGGGTGAGGAGTAAAATGTATTTTTAAGGGATAATTCCATTATGCTAATAGAGTTATCCCCTTACAATGCACTTCAATTTTTGCAATTAACTATAACACTATTTTTGCCAAATGAGTTTGATGCAATTATTGCCACAAATTGTTTTTTATAGTTTTGTAGGCGTTGTATTTATACAAGTTTGTTATTATATTTTTATATTTTTTAGGCTAGCACATTATAAAATTAAAGAGCAAAACACTGTTCAAGAACATCCTGTTTCTGTAATTATTTGTGCCAAAAACGAAGCTCAAAATATTGCCAATAATCTTCCTGGATTTTTAGTTCAGGATTATAAAACTACCCATGAAATTATTGTAGTAAATGATAATAGTGAAGATGACACTAGATATGTAATTGACGAGTTTAAAAAAACGTTTAAACACATCAATGATTTAGAATTAGTGCAAGAGGCTAAGTTAATTATGGGCAAAAAATTTCCATTAAGTATGGGAATAAAAAGCAGTAAATACGAAACACTTTTATTAAGCGATGCAGATTGTGTGCCTGCTTCTGAACATTGGATGAAAACCATGCAAAGTGCCTATACCAAAGGCAAAGATATTGTACTAGGCTATGGAGCCTATTTTAAACAACCTGGGTTACTTAATAAAATAATTAGATTCGAAACTTTTCACACAGCACTTCAATATTTTTCTTATGCTTTGGCTGGTATGCCATATATGGGTGTTGGAAGAAATTTAAGCTATAAAAGGCAACTTTTTTTCGAGAATAAAGGGTTTTCTTCCATCAATCAAATACCTAGCGGAGATGATGATTTGTTTATAAACAAAGTAGCAACTAAAACCAATACAACCATTTGTATTGAGCACGAAGCTCACACGTTAAGTCAACCAAAAACTAGTTTTAAATCTTGGCAATTACAAAAGTATAGGCATTTTACTACTAGTAAATTTTACAAAACAAAGCATAAATTCTTTTTAGGCACATATAGTGCTAGTTTTATTATGCTTTATCCTTTGCTAGCAGCAAGTATTGTGCTTTATCCAATTTGGTGGGTACCATTATGTGTATTTGGTGTAAGGTTTTTATTGCAAGCATATACTTTTAATAAAGCGATGAAGAAATTAAATGAAAGTGACTTATTTGCATGGTTTTGGTTGTTAGATATTTGGATGTTTATTTATCATATAATTTTCATCCCTGCACTATGGCGTAAACCCAAAGCCTCTTGGAATTAAACAAATTTTTATGAATACTCCTATCATTTCTGTACAAAACTTAGTAAAAAATTATGGCAATTTTGAAGCTGTTAAAGGGTTAAGTTTTGATGTTTATGAAGGTGAAATTTTTGGTTTACTCGGCCCCAATGGAGCAGGTAAAAGTACTACTCTAGAAATTATAGAAACCCTAAGACCCAAAACTTCGGGAACAGTTACAGTTGCTGGATTATCGCTTGATGAAAAACCAAATGAAATTAAGAAAATTATTGGAGTACAATTACAAAGCAGTGGCTACTATCCAGGTTTAAATTTGGTAGAACTCATTTATTTGTTTGCTGGTTTGTATAACGAAGAAGTTGATGCCATTGCCCTATTAAAAAAAGTAAACTTAGAAGATAAAGCAAAATCCAAATACAAAGAATTAAGTGGCGGACAAAAACAGCGTTTTTCTATTGCTACAACCTTAATTAATAAGCCAAAAATTATTTTTTTAGATGAGCCTACAACTGGCTTAGATCCTCAGGCTAGAAGAAATCTTTGGGATTTAATTAAAGACATTCAAAGCACAGGAACCACAATAATTCTTACTACACATTATATGGACGAGGCAGAAGAGCTATGCAATAGAGTAGCTATTGTAGATAAAGGGAAAATTATAGCACTAGACAAACCAGACAACTTAATTGATAATTTAGTAGCTTCAGGCTTTGAGCGAAAAAAAGAAGTAAAGCTTGCAAGTTTGGAAGATGTATTTATAAATTTAACTGGCTACAGTTTAAGAGAATCAGAAACTGAATAAACATTTTTTTAAAAGTATTTCAAATAAGTTTTAAAACGTTAATAACTTGAGGCAGCAACTGTTGTTTCCAAAATTATATTTGCTGCAATACTATGCAACAATTTTTGCAACAATTTTTGTACGATCCTAAAAACCCATTGCTTTTTAGTAGTGGTTTTTTTGTGTACTATTTTACTGCATTTATTGCATTGTATTACAAATTTCAGCACAATTATAAGGCACGTACTTGGTTGTTTTGCTTTTTTAGTTTATACTTTTTTTATAAGGCAAGTGGTGCTTTTGTATTATTAGTTGTTGCAAGTGCTATTGTAGATTTTTTCTTGGGTAATCTAATTTATCAAGTGCCTAGTAAACCTACTAAGAAAGTATTACTTATTATTGGTATTATTTTTAACCTAGGCATTTTAACTGCATTTAAGTACACCAATTTTTTTATAGAAATTATCAATGCTTTTTTGCAACAAAAAATTAGTCCTTTACATATTCTTTTACCAGCAGGCATATCGTTTTATACTTTTGAAAGTATAAGCTATATGGTTGATGTATATAGAAGAAAAATTTTGCCTGCTCGAAGATTTGCAGATTACTTATTGTTTTTATCATTTTTCCCAAAACTCGTAATGGGGCCAATAGTAAGAGCAAGTGATTTTTTGCCACAAATTTCAAAACCTTATTTTGTAAGTAAAGAGCAGTTTAGTAGTGGCTTTTTTTTAATAGTTACAGGCTTATTTAAGAAACTAATTATTAGTGATTACATTAGTGCAAACCTTGTAAATTTTGTATTCGACGACCCATCAAAATATACTGGTATAGAGTGTTTAACTGCTATGTATGGCTTTGCTGTAGTTATTTATTGCGACTTTAGCGGATATAGTAGTATTGCCATTGGCTTGGCAAAATGGTTGGGATTTAACATTCCCGAAAATTTTAATGAGCCTTATAAAAGCCAAAACATAACAGCTTTTTGGCAAAGGTGGCATATATCACTTAGTAGTTGGTTAAAAGACTATTTATACATTCCTTTAGGAGGTAATAGAAAAGGTGAAATTCGCAAATACATAAATCTATTTATTACAATGCTACTTGGAGGCTTGTGGCATGGTGCTAATGTAACTTTTGTAATTTGGGGTGCAATGCATGGCGTGGCACTTGGTGTACACAAATTGTTTAGTTCAAAAAGTCAAAAAGTTTTAAAAGAAACAAAAGACTCATTAAGTTATAAACTATTGAGTGTATTTTTTACTTTTCATTTTGTATGTATTAGTTGGGTATTTTTTAGAGCTGATAGTTTACAAGCAGTTAGCCAATTTTTTAAGCAACTAAAGTATAATTTTAAGTATAGTCATTTCAATTTGTTTTGGCAAAATTACAATCATGTAGTGTTAATGATAATTTTAGGGATGGCCTTGCACTTAGCACCCAAAAAAATTACAGAGAAAATAAATGAAGCCTTAAAAAAAGAAGGTTTATTAGGATATGTTTTGTTATTTGGATTATTTATAATTTTATTAGCTTTATTTAAAAGTGCAGAACCTATAATGCCTATCTATCTTCAATTTTAACAGGATAATTGTGGATAAAAACCAACATACACCTTGTGATTTACTAATAATTTTGTAACAGTATAATTAATTGATTTTTTATGAAAATGAATACCACCACTTTAGACAAATTAGAAGATGTATTAAAGCAAGGAGAATATACAGTAAGATACGAAAGAGGTACTTTTCAAAGTGGCTGGTGTGTACTTGAAGCTAAACGAGTAGTTGTATTAAATAAATTTTTAGATACAGAAGGAAGAATTAATACATTAATTGATTTAATTCCTCAACTAAACATTAATTACGATAAGTTAACCCTTGAAAGCCAAAAGTTATACGACCTTGTGAAACAAAAAATTGTAACTATAGATTAATTTTTTTTCCTTGCAACATCATACAGCAATAAAAGTAACATTTCTTGGAACAGGCACTAGTAGTGGTGTGCCTTTAATTGGCTGTAATTGTACACAATGTACTTCTGTAAACAAAAAAGATAAGAGGCTAAGAACCAGTATAAAAATTGAAAGTTCAACCACAACAATTGTAATTGATACCACTCCAGATTTTAGGTATCAAATGTTACGTACAAAAACCATAAAATTAGATGCTTGTGTATTTACACATCCTCATAAAGACCATCTTGGAGGATTAGATGATGTAAGAGCTTACAATTTTTTTAGTAATCAACCAATGCCCTTATATGCCAATTCTTTTACTGCTGAGGCAATTAAAAAAGAATTGTATTATGCTTTTAGTGATAAGCAATATCCTGGTGTTCCTAAACTACAATTACATGAATTTAATGAAGATTGTTTTACCATTGGTGACATTACCTTACAGCCCATTAAAGTTTGGCATTTAAACATGCCCGTTGTAGGATTTAGAATTGGAGACTTTACCTATATTACAGATGCTAATAAAATTGAAGACCAAGAGCTACAAAAAATAATAGGTAGCAAAATTTTAGTTTTAAATGCCCTGAGAAGGCAACCACATATTTCACATTTTACTTTACAAGAAGCAATTGATTTATCCATTCAACTAAAGATTCCTGAAGTTTATTTTACACATATTAGCCATCAATTAGGATTACACGATGAAGTAAATGATGAACTTCCTAGTCATATACAATTAGCTTATGATGGTTTGATGTTAAAAATTTAATATAAAATCTACTATTTTAAGTAATTCAAATTTTACTCTTTATAGTTTTAGCAAAGAGGCTAAATTTTAGGTGCCAAACCCAGTGAAATTTTTAGAACAATGTGTTAGGTTTTAAAATTGCTGAATAATCACTAGGCATCAACGGATTTGCTGCTGTTTTAAAATTACTCGAAATTGTAAATGCTTCCATTTCTTCAGAAGCTTTTTGATGGCTTGCTATTGCCTTAATATAATTTTCTTTTAAACTGCCTTGTAGCCATTGCCAACTTAATTCTTGGTTTAAAATTGTAGGCATTCGCTTTTTTGTATTATGTATTTGTTGCATTAACTCATTTGCCTGCGTTGTAATTATAGCAAAATTTATAAAAGATTCTCCAGTATATATATCTTTAAAATTATTATAAATACCTGCCATAAAAAAATAAGGTTCACCCGCTACTTTAATTGCATAAGGAATACTCATTTTCTTTTTTGTTGCTGGAATGTTTACTTGTTGCCATTCGTAAAAATGTGTAGCTAAAACCAAGCATCGTCTTTTATTGGCAGCTTCTGCAAACATGTTGCTTTCCAATAATTTTTCACTTGTTGCATTGAGCCAAGGAATGCCTTGTTTACGAGCTTCCACCACTTTTTGAAAACTATTTATCCAAGAAGGAATAAATTCCCAATGTGCTTCAACTGGTTTTATTTGTTTATCATCATCTCCTATTAAAATTAATGCTTTGCCATAATCAAATCCATTGATAACTGGTTTTAGAACATTTGCATTTGATGAAATATCCACTTCATTAGCTTTTACTTCAACCTTTTTTTTATTAGGCATGGTTACACCATAAAAATTGCACATGATAATTTGTTTTGTTAGCTACCATGACAGAAAGACTCATAGAACATTAGCCTTTCATCCCCTCTAGCTCTTTTTGCATTCTAAACATTTCGTCTCTTAGTTTTGCAGCTTCAATAAAATCCATATCTCTAGCAGCTTTTTCCATTTGTTTTTTTATAGTTGCAATTGCCTTTTCCATTTTTGGAACTGTATTATATTCTGCCACATCTTCAGCAACCAAAAGACTTTGTTCATTATCTACATAGTAGGCTTTCTTTTCATCAAAACCTTTAATGTCAAGCACACTGGTTTGTTTCATTATTTGCTCTATAGATTTTGTAACAGTTGTAGGCGTTATGTTGTGCAAAGTATTGTAAGCAACTTGTTTTTCTCTTCTTCTACTTGTTTCATCAATTGTTTTTTGCATGCTATCAGTAATTTTATCTGCATAAAAAATTACTAGTCCTTTACTATTTCTTGCAGCACGTCCAGCAGTTTGTGTTAAACTACGTTGATTACGTAAAAAACCTTCTTTATCGGCATCTAAAATAGCAACTAAAGTTACTTCGGGTAAATCTAATCCTTCTCTTAAAAGATTAACGCCAACTAAAACATCTATATCGCCTAACCTTAATTGTCTTAATATTTCAACTCTTTCTAAAGCATCTACATCGCTATGAATATATTTACTTTTTATGTTTATACGTTGTAAATATTTATCCATTTCTTCAGCCATTCGCTTAGTTAAAGTTGTTACTAAAACACGTTCATTAAGCTTTACACGTTTATCAATTTCATCCAACAAATCATCTATTTGGTTTATGGATGGGCGAATTTCAATTGGAGGATCCAACAAGCCTGTAGGCCTTACAACTTGCTCAATAATTACACCTCCAGTTTTTTCAAGCTCATAATCACCGGGTGTTGCACTTACATAAATAGTTTGATTAAGCATACTTTCAAACTCGTAAAAATTAAGTGGCCTATTATCTAATGCACTTGGCAATCTAAAACCATAATCTACCAATACTAATTTTCTACTTCTATCACCACCATACATGCCTGCAACCTGACTAACTGTTTGGTGGCTTTCATCTATTACGCATAAAAAATCTTTGGGAAAATAATCTAGTAAACAAAAGGGTCTTGTACCAGGCTCTCTTCTATCAAAAAATCTGGAATAGTTTTCTATTCCATTGCAATAGCCCAATTCACGAATCATTTCTAAATCATATTCTACACGTTCTTTAATTCTTTGGGCTTCAATAAACTTGCCAATTGTTTTAAAGTAATCTGTTTGCTTAGCAGCTTCATCTTGTATAGAGTGAATAACTTCTTGCAACATATCTTTAGGAGCCACATATAAAGTAGCAGGAAAAATTGCTGCATTTTCTAAGTATCCAATTCGTTTGCTTGTAGATTTCTCAAGGCTTTCAATGCTTTCAATTTCATCGCCAAAAAAAGTAATTCTATATCCATAATCAACATAGGGTAAATTAATGTCAATTGTATCTCCCTTTACTCTAAATGTACCTCGTTCCCAATCCCCCTGACTTCTTTTATACAAAGCATTTACTAAACTATGCAAAAATCCTTGACGAGAAATAATTTGACCTTTTTCAATCCGTACAATTCCATTTTCAAAATCTGTAGGATTTCCCATACCATAAATACAACTTACACTTGCAACAATAATAATATCTCTTCTGCCAGTAAGTAATTCTGCTGTGGCTTGCAGCCTAAGTTTATCGAGTTCTTCGTTAATATTTAAATCTTTTTCAATGTAAGTATCACTAACTGGCAAATAAGCTTCTGGTTGATAATAATCATAATAACTTACAAAATATCCAACTGCATTGTTTGGGAAAAACTGTTTAAACTCACCATACAATTGAGCTACTAAAGTTTTATTGTGAGTAAGCACTAAGGTAGGACGTTGCACTTGTTGTATTACATTGGCTATGGTAAAGGTTTTACCACTACCAGTAACCCCCAATAAGGTTTGATGCTTTTCGCCATCTTGTAAACCTTCTACCAATTCTTTTATGGCTGTTGGCTGATCACCTGCTGGTTTGTATGAAGATTGAAGTTGAAACATGAAATGCGTTAACGAATTTATTGGTTGGATGCAAATTTACAAACAAAGAAATGCTCCATTACAAATTTCTATTGTTTAGTTAATTATGATTACTAAAAAAGATTTAATGTTACTGAGAAGCTGTATGAAATAATTTAGTATTTATAAAATATAATAAAACTCCCCCTTTAATAGGAATAGCTTCTATTACTTAGTTATGGTTTTGTCTTCACTGTAGCGGCTTTAGCAGCATTTGCTGCAATAATAAAAAGTTTGTAACATTTCAACTTCTCTTAGGACGTTGCTATAAAGTGGGAACTGTTTTAATACAAAAAAGACGATACATCTATAATTGTAAAACTATACTTTACTTACTTAACATACTTGCAGAGAGGAAGGGATTCGAACCCTCGATACATTTTCACGTATACACACTTTCCAGGCGTGCTCCTTCAACCACTCGGACACCTCTCTTTTTTTTAATGGGTGCAAAAATAGGGGGGCAGCTTATAATGCATACATTTTTTTAGCATTCTCAGTTGTAACATATGCAATCTCTTCTATGCTTTCTCCTTTTATATCGGCTAATTTTTGTGCAATTATTTTTATATAGCTACTTTCATTTCTTTTTCCTCTAAATGGTACAGGGGTTAAATAGGGTGCATCTGTTTCTAAAACTATATGTTCTAAGCCAATTGGTTTAAGTGTTTCTTGCAAGCCAGCTTTTGGATATGTTAAAACTCCACCAATGCCTAATTTAAAATTAAGATTAATAATTTGCTTTGCTGTTTCGTAGCTGCCACCAAAGCAATGAAAAATTCCTGTTAATCCTCTTTTTGCAAATGGCTTTACTGCCTCAATTGTTTCTTGGGTTGCATTTCTTGTATGAATATTAATAGGTAGTTTGTATTGCAATGCGAGTTCCATTTGGTGGTTAAATGCTTCAAGCTGTTGTTTTACAAAAGTTTTATCCCAGTAAAAATCTAATCCTATTTCGCCAATAGCTACAAATTTTTGTTGTTGTAAATATTTTTCTACAATATCAAGTTCTTGATTAAAATTTTCATTTACACTACAAGGGTGCAAGCCCATCATGCAGTAAATGGTGTTTTGATTTTCGCTGGCAATTCTTAGCATATCAGTATGAGTTGTGCTATCAATTCCTGGAAATATTATTTTTTCAACCCCTTCTGCTACAGCCTTTGCTATTACTGTGTTGTAGTCGTTTGAAAATTGTTCAACATATAAATGTGAATGAGTATCTATAAAAAACATGAAACTTTTTTTGTGTTTGCAAAATAAAGTAGAAGTTAAATCGTTTATATATATGTTAGAAAATTAGAAGAATATTTACACCAAAAGAAAGGCATTTTAAACTCTGTTTTCATAGGGTACGGATTAAACACGGGCTGGGATTTTTATCTCTGGCCTTTTCCGTTTTTATATACTACATGTTCTTATTTTCAATTAAATTTTTAAAGCAAGATTCAAGATTTGGATACTTGAAGTTAAATCCCTCAGCTATTATTTTTTCTGAACTTACATTAGTACTTTTTAAAACTTCTTCGCTCATTTCTCCTACAATTATTTTGAGTAAAAAGGATGGAATGTAAATGGGTAAATACAAATTTTTGCTAACTAGTTTTGCTAGTGTAAGCATAAAATTTTTATTTGTTGAAACATTTGGTGCTACTGTATTGTAAACTCCTTTAATATGTTGTTTTTGAATGGCATATACAATTGCCATAGCTGCATCATGTAAATGAATCCAACTAATGTGTTGCTTGCCATTACCCATGATAGGTGCCATTTTAAAAAATAGTGGGTTTAAAAACGCTTTAAATGCCCCACCATTATTGCTTAGTATAATTCCAAATCTAAGAATAACTAGTCTTTTGTTTATTTGTTCAACAGGTAAAATGCTTTCTTCCCAAAGCTTGCAAGTGTTTCCCAAAAAATCATTGTTGGCTTGTTCATTTTCAGTATTGGCAATATGATTTTTGTTTTTATACCATCCCGTAGCACTTGCTTGTACAATTGTTCTTACATTGTTTGGTATATCTTTTAAAGCTTTAACTATTAAGCTTCCTGCTTTTGTTCTGCTTTCTACAATTTCTTTTTTTCTGGATGCTGTCCATCGTTTTGTACCCACATTTGCCCCTGCTAAGTTTACAATTACATCGGCTTGTTTAATGGCATTTTCATCTATTGTTTGAGCCTCTAAGTTCCATGTAGCATAACTTAAATTTGTATTAAGATTTGTTTTGGGAGTTCTTCCCATTATAATAACTTTATATCCCATTTCAAGTAATTGGCTAGATAAATATGTGCCCAACATTCCAGTTCCTCCTGTAATTAAAATAGTTTGCATATTACTAAAACAATACAATTATGAATATGTTTGCACAAATGAAATTTATGCATAGAAAATGCTTGTTGCTGTTAGTTATTTTTAATTTTTATATGCTAAATCTTTCTGCTAAAAACGAAAAAGATAGTATAAAAATTAGCTTAATCACCTGTTCACCTGGCGAAGATTTGTATAGCATATTTGGTCATACAGCAATAAGGGTTATTGATTTTGCAACACAAACAGACGTGATTTTTAACTATGGAACATTTGATTTTTATGACCCTAATTTTTATGTAAAATTTGTAAAAGGTAAGCTCGATTACTTTGTAAGTACAGATAATCCAAATGATTTTTTTATTGCCTATAATCAAGAAAAAAGAAATATTACTGAGCAAGAATTAAACGTGCCCGATAGCATTAAAACACTTATACATCAGTATCTAAGTAATAATGCATTGCCTCAAAACCGAAATTATAAATATGATTTTTTATATAGTAATTGTACTACAAAGATTAGAGATATACTTAAAAACTATATTGGATTGACCTTTAGTAGTGGTGTAATGGAAAAGCAATATACTTTTAGAAATGCTATTCATTTTTATTTAAACAAAACTAAATCGCCTTGGAATAAATTGGGTATTGATTTGTTGTTGGGTAGTACAATTGATACTGTAATGACTGTGGAATCATCTAATTTTTTGCCAGAGAATTTAATGCATACTATGGCTTTACATAAATCTAAGCTTTTTAAAACAAACAATTATCCATCATCGGAGCAGCTTAAGTTTAAATCGGCATTTATTAATCCTTTGTTGTTTTTTAGTATTGTAGGTGTATTAATAGCTTTTTGTAGCTTTAAGTTTTCACAAAAAAGATGGGCAAAAATTTTAGTTTCGTTTTATGTTTTTGTTACAGGTTTAGTGGGCGTTTTATTGGTGTTTATGTGGTTAGGAACCAACCATCAAGCTTGTGCCAACAATTATAATTTGTTATGGAGTTTGCCTACAAATATTGTAGGTGCTTTTTTAATGTTTAAGCAAAATAAACTTAGAAAAAACTATTTTTTAATGGCATTTATCATTCAAAACCTAACCCTTGCAAGCTGGTTTTTTATGCCCCAAGAAATGAATTTGGCTTTTTTACCTATTGTTATTTTAAATGGACTAATCTATTTTAAACAACTAAAATAGATTTTTTGGTTGTTGTAAATGATTAATAATTATGGAAAAGAAGGCAATAATAAATTAATCTAAACTTTGACCTGCAACTTTAGCCAGTTTCAAAATTCTATCAAATTGTGCTGCTGTTAAATCTTGATAAAAATAATATACAGGATCTACAGGTACTCCATTTCTATGAACTTCATAATGGCAATGTGGACCGCTGCTTAGGCCTGTACTTCCTACATATCCTACAACATCACCACGTTTAACTTTTTCCCCAACTCTTGCTTTTATTTTCACCATATGTGCATAGTAAGATTCAAAGCCATAACCATGATTAATAACTACTAAATTCCCAAATCCACTTCCATATTCAGCTTTGCTTATTGTGCCATCTGCAGTTGCATAAATTGGTGAGCCTTGTGGTGCAGTAAAATCTAAACCATTATGTGGTCTTGCAATTTTAAGTATTGGGTGTACTCTTAAACCAAATCCACTTGCAAGCCTTGTTAAATCTTTATTGCTAACTGGTTGAATGGCTGGTATTGCAAGCAACAGTTTTTCTTTATTCTTTACCATTTCATCAATTTCGGTAAAACTTTTGCTTTGAAAATTAAGCCTTAACGATAAGTTATTGAGCTGGGCGTACATACTTTTCACCAATTCATCTTCTGTCATGCCTTGGATAAGTTTTGTTTCTTTTTTTACCTCTTCATCTTTTAATCTGGCACTATCATGTATTGGGGTTGCTTCAAAAATGCTTCTATAAACTTTGTTGTCTCTGTTTTCAAGTTCATCCATTTTTAGTTCCAATTGTTTGGTTCTTTCTTCAAGCAAGGCATAATTGTCTTTTAAGTCATCATTTTGTTTTCTTAAAAATTTTTCGTTTGGTTTTTCTACATATCTAAAAACTATACTCATTATAATTAATCCTGTAACAATACTAGCAGCAATAAAACCAAAAGCCTGTAAAAGTCTTACTCTCAAAGGCGTTTCTATTTTTTCGAACTTTAGTTTATGGGTATTATAAAAGTATTTTACTTTTTTCATTGTGCTGTAAAATTAATATTTATAACCTTCTAATTTGTTGCAATATGCTAAACTACCTAATCTTATTTTAAGTGGAATTTTTGTTGCCTTTTCAAACTTCCATTCTTGTTTACAAATAATGCCCCAATTATTAACTACACTATTGGGTGCTATATAATACAGTTTTTGTTTGAAATTTAAAAAGCTACTGTCTTTGTTTTTTGATGGAGCAGGATTATACTGACAAAATACTTTACCCATACAAAAATGTAAGAAAATTAAAACTAGTATTTTTTGCATATGTTGTATTTTATAAATTGCCTAATTGAGGGGTTATGGTAATATCATCAACACAAGCTTGAGGAGATAATTTACTTGCAGCATAAACTAAACTAGCAATATCGTTAACTTCCATAATTCTATTAGGATTTACACCACTGCCTGCCCAACTATTAGTATAAACAGCTCCTGGCAAAACAGCTGTAACTTTTATTCCATGTGGTTTTAGTTCTTCTCTCAAGTTTTTACTAAAGCCAAGCAAAGCAAACTTACTTATACTATAACTTCCACCATTGGCATAAGCATTGTTACTTGCAATACTACAAATATTAAAAATATGCCCCTGTTTTTTAAGCATCATTTTGGGCAAAACAGTTTTGGTTAAATGATAGGCACTGTACAGGTTTGTATTTATCATTTTTTCTAGTTGATTTTCTTCTTCTTCATAAATACTTCCTGGTAAAAAAATGCCAGCATTATTAATTAAAATATCAGTATCACCTAAATCGTTGCAAAAATTTCCAAAATCTAGTATTTGCTGTTTTATACTTACATCTACAATTTTAAATTTAACTATGCAATTAGGATTTATTTTATTAATTTCTGTTGAAAGTTGCTCTAGTTCTTCTTTGTTTCTTGCACATAAAACAAGTTGAGTAGCATCTTTGGCAAATTCCAAAGCAAATCCTTTGCCCAAACCTTTACTTGCACCTGTAATTACAATATTCATGTTTACTAAATAAGGTGCAATTTAGTTAAATTAAGTTTGTTATTTCTTATTTAGGATTTCTAATTTCTTATTTCAATAAGCAAAATAAAAGTGTTTTTTAACTGTATTAATTCTTTTGTTTAATAGAATTACTGCTGATTGGCCTAACCCTGATTGCAGTGGAAAGCTTTTTGATTGCTACAATGTAGCAACAAAAACTTGGAACGAAAAGCAGGAAACCAAAGCTAAATAGACTAGTGAACCTCGATGTTTCAAAACAGTATCTTGTTTAAACTATAAATCAACCAAACTCTTTTTCTTTTACTTTCGTGGCATGAGTAATAAAGTTTGTTTAATTATAATGGATGGTTGGGGTTTAGGAAAAATTTCGGCCTCCGATGCTATTCAAAATGCGAATGTTCCTTTTGTAAGTTCTTTATATAGTAAGTACCCAAATAGTACATTAGTTACTTGTGGAGAAGCTGTGGGTTTGCCAGATGGGCAAATGGGTAATAGTGAAGTTGGGCATTTAAACTTGGGAGCTGGGCGTATTGTTTATCAAGAGCTTCAGCGTATTAACGTTGCTATAAAAACTGGCGAGTTGGCTAAAAATGTAGCATTGCTAAATAGTATTGAGTATGCAAAAACTAATAATAAAACCCTTCATTTATTTGGTTTAGTGAGTGATGGTGGTGTGCATGCACATATAAATCATTTATTTGCTCTTTTAAGTATTTGTAAGCAACAAGGGTTGCATAATGTTTTAATACATGCATTTACTGATGGTAGAGATTGTGACCCAAAAAGTGGTGCAAGCTTTATTAAACAACTTAAAGATTTTACTACTGAAAATGGCATTGGAAAAATTGCTACTGTGTGTGGAAGATATTATGCAATGGATAGAGACAAACGTTGGGAACGTGTACACTTAGCATACAATGCAATGGTAAATGGGGTAGGAGATTCAACTGATAATTTTGAAGAAAGTATTTTGGCTAATTATGCCAATAATATTACTGATGAATTTTTAAAACCATTGGTGAATAAAGATTTGGCAAAAGACAGCTTTATTAAAGATGGGGATGCTGCTTTATGTTTTAATTTTAGAACTGATAGGTGCAGGGAAATTTCTCAGGTGCTTACACAGCAAGATTTTGAGGAATTTGGAATGAAAAAGTTGCAGCTTAACTATACCACTATTACTGAGTATGATGCAACATTTGCCAATGTACAAGTAATGTTTGAAAACGATAATTTAAACAATACTTTAGGTGAGGTAATAGCTGCTAATGGAAAAACCCAAATTAGAATGGCGGAAACCGAAAAATACCCTCATGTTACCTTCTTTTTTAGTGGTGGAAGAGAAAAAGAATTTGAAGGTGAAAAAAGGCTAATTGTACCATCACCAAAAGTGGCAACTTATGATTTGCAGCCAGAAATGAGTGCTTATAAAATTGTAGATGAACTATTGCCAATTATTGAAAACGAAACTCCAGATTTTATTTGCTTAAACTTTGCAAATGCAGATATGGTAGGTCATACAGGTGTTTTTGAGGCAGTAAAAAAAGCTGTAGAAACAGTTGATACTTGTGTTGAAAAAGTTGTAACTAAAGCGTTGGAAAAAGATTATACTATTTTGCTTACAGCAGATCATGGTAATGCCGATTTTATGATTAATGAAGATGGTAGCCCTAATACACAACATTCTTTAAACTTAGTTCCTTTATTTTTAATTGGCAACAAGAGTAGTTTTAAATTAAAATCTGGTAAGTTGGGCGATATTGCCCCAACAATTTTAAATATCATGGGATTAAATATTCCAAAAGAAATGACTGGCAACGTATTGGTGTATTAGTATTTCTTTTTAATGTGTTTTTTCTTATTGCGAAAGTGACACTTTACAAAAGGTAAAACTTAATGAAGGCTTTAGTGTTCTATTAGTGTCTATTTTGACACAAATAAAAAATTTAATAAAAATGAACTTTGTTAAAAAAGTTGTTGGGATTTTATCGTTATCATCTATTTGCTTCACTGCAATTGCACAAGATGTAGTTGATGTAGCAATTTCATCAAAAGAGCATACTACTTTAGTAGCTGCAGTAAAGGCTGCTGGCTTAGTAGAAACCTTAAAAGGTAAGGGACCATTTACAATTTTTGCACCTGTAAATGCTGCATTTGATAAATTACCAAAAGGAACAGTAGAAACTTTGTTAAAGCCAGAAATGAAAGCTGCTTTAGCTGGTGTTTTAACTTACCATGTTGTGGCTGGTAGCTTAGATGCAAACGCTGTGTTAAATGCAATTAAAAAAGGTGGTGGTAAAGTAGAACTTACAACAGTAGCTGGTGGTAAACTAACTGCATCTGTTGTAGATGGTAAAGTTGTATTAACTGACGAAAATGGAAATACAAGTACTGTTGTTGCTACTGATTTAAAAGGTAGTAATGGCATTATTCATGTAATTGATACAGTAGTTTTACCAAAGAAATAGTAAACTTTTGTACATAATATTAAAAGAGGAATTAGAAATAGTTCCTCTTTTTTATTTTCAATTTTAGTTATTCATTATTAACTATTTAAAGCCTAAAATTTGTTTTTTGAAGTTAAAAATTTGCACTGGTAAAATGACTTTCAAAAAAGTTTTTATTACGATGTTTCGAGGAATGTTTTTTTAGAATATATTTAATTATAGCACATATTTAACAATTAAATTGTAGGATAAAAAATGCTTTTAGTTATAGCGATTTTAGCTTTCTACAATTGCTTGTCCTTTCATTAGTTTCCAAAACAAATCGTGGCCAATGCCAAAGGAAACATATAGTAATAAAATATCAAGTAAAAGGTATGTTGTAATTGGCTTGTAACAAACAATAGCTGTAAAAAAGTGCATTAGCCAAATAAATTTTACAACATGCCAACCATCAAAAAAAGTAACTAAAAACCTTGAGCTAAAGGGAAAAGCTTCCCCTTGGTTTGGGTCTTTATTTTTCCATTTGTTTCGCCAAGCTATGGTATTATCCCAAAAATTCATCCCAAAATAATGCCATCCTTTTTTATCAAAATATAAAGCAATGTAGTGCCAGCGAGAGTTTTTAAAATTTTGTGGGGAGCTTATAATATCCATGCCAGATTCCCAAAAAGTACCAATGAAAATGATGAATAAACTGAGCATGGAATATTGATGGAATTAGTTTTGCAATGCTTTTCTTCTACTTAATTCTCTTTTTATTAAAGTTAATTCTCTGCCAGTTTGCCCACTTACACTGCTGTTTTCTTGGGCACGTCTCATTAAATAAGGAATTACATCTCTTATTGGGCCAAAAGGTAAATATTTGCTCACATTGCATCCTACAGCTGCCATGTTAAAAGTAATATTATCACTCATGCCATACAATTGAGAAAAATGGATATGCTTGTGATTGGTAGCAATATTTTGTTCCACAAGCATATCGTAAGCTTTTAAATTACTTGCCTCGTTGTGCGATGCAATTATTGTTGCAATAGTTTCAATATTTTTTATACAATAGCTTACAGCAGCATTAAAATCATTGTCTGTTGATTGTTTATCTATTTGTATGGGACTTTTTCTGTTTGAGTCGTTGGCTTTTTTTCGTTCTTTTTCCATGTAAGCTCCACGTACTAATTTTACTCCAAGTATAAAACCTTGTTGCTTTGCAATTTTGTGAGAAAGTTCTAAAAAACTCAATCTATCGTGTCTGTATAATTGAATGGTATTGAATACAATTGGTTTTTCTTTGTTAAATTCTTGCATTACTTCCATTACTAGCCTATCAATTGGGTCTTGAATCCAGCTTTCTTCGGCATCAATCAATACACCAATATTTTTTTCGCTTGCTACTTCACAAATATGGTATAATCTATCTTTTACATTTTCCCACTCTTGTTCTTCTGTTTCATGGTCGTGTATTCCACTTCTTAATCTTGGTGCTTCGTGTAGTTTTTGTAACAATCCAAAACGTGCAATACCAGTAATTTTTACGCTTATAAATGGAATATTGGGTTGAGTAGCAGCATATTCAATTACTTTAATAAATTGTTCAGTGGCAGCATCAAAGCTTTCTTCACTTTCTTTTCCCTCAACGCCATAATCTAAAATTACATCTACATCAAATTGTCCTAAAACTTTACCAACTTTTGCTGTTTCTTCTAAAGTTTCTCCACCTACAAATTGCTGAAAAATGGTACTGCGTATTATGCCATTAATTGGCAATCCTGTTTTCATTAAAAAGGGTGTTAGTCTTGTACCCAATGGTACAAAAAAAGGGTAACCCATTGTGCTAAATAAAAACCTTGCTTTTTTTAAAGATTTATCGGTTTTGTAAGCAAATGCTTTTTCGGTATTGTCGAATGAAAGGTTCATAAACTAACGGATGTTCGTATTGTTGGCGAATATCTATTTTATTCATCAAACAAAAAAATAGTAGGTATTGTTTGTGAATTATTTTTAATTTTATTCAATGATAATTTACACATAGCTGTAATTTGTAGTTTTAAATCAACAATAAGAAAAGTAAGTAACTTATTTTATGCGATATTTTGAAAAGCTTCAATTTGCATTAATGTATTCTTTATTCAAGTCAAAATACTTTAAGGCAGGTGGTGGGTATAGATATAGAGCCAATCAATTTTTGAGTTTTTCCATTTCACTTTTTTTTGTTTTTGTAATTAAATTGTTTTCAAGTAATGAACTGTCAAATAACAGTATTGCTCTATTTTTTTTTGCTTTCAGTAGCGTTTTCTTTTTTATCCTAGAAAAAAATACGACTAAAAGAAAAATGATTAAGTATCGTTATTTATATATAAATCCTAAAAAAAATCTAATCCCATTTTTTATTTTATGGATCTCTATTTTTACAGTCTTATTACTTTCATTGAAATGTTTGTAAATGAAAATTGCTGGAAAATAATATTAAATATTTAATCCTCAAAGCCCCTTGTCACCCAAATTAAATTGTATCGATACCTGATGAAAATTATTTTGCTGAAAAAAGCCTGTAGCATAATGAAACTGTA
>JBMLOQ010000137.1:0-3325 GCA_049242885.1 Chitinophagaceae bacterium | reverse complement strand
GATACCTGATGAAAATTATTTTGCTGAAAAAAGCCTGTAGCATAATGAAACTGTAATTTTTTTATTGGTACAATCAAACCTGCACTTAATCCATTTAAACCATTGGTACTGTTTACAATATTTAACTCTTGCCTTCTAAGAAAATTGTAGGATACAATAAATTTAAATTCTTCTGTTAAAAAAACTTCAGTACTTAATATTAATCTATTTGTAATTTTTTGCAAAGTAGAAATAGTATTGCTTGCTCCAATTTGATTATTAAAAACCGTATCGTTGTAAAAACTGCTTAAAGCTTGTAATTGATGCCCTGTAAGTGATACCTGAAATGGGGATGTTCCAAAACGTTTTGTAATGCCAATTTGAATATTGAACGGAAGCTCGGGCTTAAAATTGTTGTTTGTAAAAGTTTTTAATGTGGTGCCTATATTTTTTACTAAAAATCCAAATTGTAATTGGTTATTGGGGCTTTGATAATTAAAGCCAATATCAGCAGCTATGGCATTGCTGCTAAATTGAGCATATTGACTTTGCATAAACTTTAAAGTAGCTCCTAAATACCAATTTTTATATACTTCTTTATTTGCTTGTAATTGTACACAGTAATCTAGTGGTTTAAAATTGCCAATAATATTGCCACTTACATCTGTTTCAATAATATTACCATAGTTATAGAATTGTACACCAGCAGCAAAATTAATATTGGGTTTTTCAGCAAAGAATGATGTATATAAATTGTATTGTTGAATGGCTGCAAAGTAACTGTTAAAACTAGCATCAAAGCTTTTGTGCATGGTTTTTCTTAGTAAAGCAGGATTATGAAAACTCAATGCAGCGTTATTGCCAATGCTACTTATGTTTACACCACCCAAGGCACTAAGTTGTGCTGTATTTGGTGTATTTATAAAGTTAAATGCAGTTTGCCCACCAAGGGTTTGGGCTTTAGATTTTATTGTAATAATGCAAATCAATAAAATAGTAAATGCCTTGCAAATAAAGCATTGCTCTGTTCTATATTTATTTTGAAGGTTTATCGTTTTATATTTTGTACAAATAAAGTTATATCTAATGGTTTACCATCTCTTAACACAATAATTTTTATTTTGTTGTTGCTATTTTGTAAAGCAGTTTTGTAAGCTTGTAAGGTGCTAGTAATCACGTTATCAAGTGCAAAAATTTGATCTCCTTCTTTAATGCCAGCTTTTTGTGCTGGACTGTTTTCAATAACATCAATTACGGTTACTTTTTTGTCGATTAAATGAGTGCTTAAACCTGTGTATGAATAATCAAATGGTTCTAAAAAATGTGTGTTGGGTTGAAGGTGAATGGCAAAGTCGGGGTAATTGATAATTAAATTAAAACGTCTTAAAATATCATTGCCTATGATACCACCCATTAATGGATAATTAGTGATGTTGAAATCATCTTCAAAAATCATAGTGGGTACATGTTTAAATTTGTATTTCCCTACACTTAGTTCTTTTACTGTTGTTAAATTCATTAATTTTTGCCCACCTAAACCTTCTGTTTTCATTGGATAAAAGTGTTTATTTTTTTTAAGTAAAGCATTATCCTTAATAAATTCTTCACTTAGCAATAAGTTTAAGCCAGCCCCTGTATCAAAAATTAAATTTGTATTTATTTTAACTTCATCTTTTAAGTCGTGATTATCTATGGGCAAAGGAGAAAACTTTGGCTTCATTAAGTAGCCATTTTTGGGGTATTTTATATAGCCTGGATTGTAGATTTTCATCTCGTTTTTGTCGTAATTTACATTTACAATAAATTTTCTAAGAAAACTATACCCAATTATTCCATCAATTTTCATTCCATAGGACGAAGTGAGGATATCATAATTATTAATATGAAAATCAAGACTATCAACCACTAAGTTTGGTAAGTGTAAACTATGTTTTAAAGCATATTCGGTTTTTTTTATGCCTGCGATTCCACGAATTACTTTATCGCTTTTTGTTTTTGTAAGTTTTAAATAGTCAACAGTTGCAGAGTCTAGCGAAATGCCACCACTTCCAGTATCAAATACAAAATTTAAGGTGTCTTTAAAATCATCTAGCCTAGCTTTTAAAATAATACAACCTCCGGTAAGTTGTATAAATGAAAATGTTGTTAGTAGTTTTGCGTCTTCGTTATAAATTATTTCTTGTGCCTTGGTAAGCTTTAATGTACAGCAGAAAATAAGAATTATTATAACAATTTTTTTCATTAAAAATATAGACAATCTGTTTAAGTATTACGTTGCAAATACTCTTGTAGCATTATTGTTGCTGCTATTTTATCTGTATTTGGTTTGTGTTGTCTATCTTTTTTCTTCATACCCATTTCAATCATAGCAATACTAGCCAGTTTGCTGGTAAATCGTTCATCCATTTTTTCTATTGGAATGGCAGGAAATCTTTTTTGTATTGATTTTATGGCTTGTTCTACCAAACTAGTGGCATGGGTGGGGGAGTCGTCGAGGTTTAATGGATAGCCAATTAAAAATTTTTCAACCTGTTCTTTGGCACAATAATCAAGCAAAAACTTGTACAATTCTTGAGTATCAACAGTTGTAAGTGCAGTGGCAATGATTTGTAATTCATCAGTAACTGCAATTCCAGTTCTTTTTTTTCCAAAATCTATGCAAAGTATTCGTGGCAAAATATTTTATTTAATGGCTTGCTCCAACTACATTTCAATAATGAGATTGAAGCGATGTGATGATTTAAGTTTGTAGTGTACTGTTTTAGGTTATGCTATAGTTATATAAATTATTACTTGTTATAAATTGAATAATGTTTTAAGTAGCCCCCATAATTCTTTTTTCTCTTCTAATACTTTGGGGTCATTAGTTTTTTGCATTCTGTCTATCGAAGTTGTGATTAGCATTTTACAACTGTCGTAAGGTTGAATTTTATGCATAGGAAACACTAAAGGCAATTGAATGGTTGTAGGGTCAATACCCATTAAAATTAAGATTTGTGGTTGTAATTGTTGTTTAAAATCTTTATAGTTAATCTTGGTTTTGGCAATATTCAATATAGCAACGTCAGCCAAAGTAAGCTTACAGGCTGCTAGTAATTTTTCGATTAAGGTTAAATTTTTGTCGCTTATAAATACACCTTCTAACTCGTTTACAATTAAAATAATATTTTTTTTATTGTTTCCCAAAAAGCTAATTGAAGTATTGGTATTACTGTTTTTAGCAATTGTTGAGGTTACCTCTTCTTCAATCAAATGATGTTTAAACCAATTGGCTAAAACAAAATTTGGTAATTGTATGTGTGAAAAATTTTCTTCCATTTAAATATTAACAGTTGTTAGTTTTTTA
>JBMLOQ010000136.1:0-6567 GCA_049242885.1 Chitinophagaceae bacterium | reverse complement strand
AAGAAATCGAATATGAACTAGATAAAACTATTTGAAAACAAAAAAGTTTCAAAAATGGTTTCATTTATTTATTTTATAATATCTCCCCTTAACAATATTTTTCCTAAATAAAAAACCTGTTGCTCATATTTTGATGGATTGTTTTGAATATCATTCAAATCTTGGCCTTGTAAAATAGCTACCTTATCAGCCTTCAAATTACTTAAACTAATTTTTACAACATGCTCTCCATCTGCAACTTCAAACAACTCAAACTGGCCTCTATAACGATTGTTGCAAAACTTATTAAATCTATTGTTGAGGCATTTAAAACCAGTTGAATTAATAACTTGATTATTAACATTACCTGCTTTTTTAACAAGCTCTACACAATTTCCATCAACCTCAACAAGCACTTGCCCAACCTCTGGGCCACCAATATCAAAAAATCCAAAAGCAGTTCCTTTAAACTTAAAGGTAAAACTTGCATCAGTTTCAGTAGTTGTAGCTAATGTTTTAAACCAAGGGGCAAATGCTTTTAAATTGTCATGTTCTATTGGCTTTATATATTGCCAACCTTTACTAAATACGCCAACTTGTTCTGGCGTAAACATATTTCCATCCTCCCAATTATTATTATATAAAGGTTTCGGAAATTCTTGTATTGAAATGCTTGTTTTACTTTTAAAACTATTAAATGCTCTTGTTATAGCTTGTGCATATAAATCTCCTCCAGCTTTTGCAGGATGTGTGCCATCTTTCGAAAAAATAATTTTACCATCAACATCTACATTACTTTTCCAAATTAATTTACCCTGTGATTCTAGTAAAGAAGGATATAATCCCATATGAATTGAAGGCAAGTTATAATATGTTGCAACTTTTTCAAAGCCCTGAATTTTATTTGGCACTTCACTTTTAGCATATTGCTTATACTGCTCGCCTGCAATAGTGTAAATAAAACAAATGTCGGTTTGAGGATTGTGCTTTTTTATTTTTCTTACAATACCTTCCATTGCATCATTGCTACCTCCATTTACTGCAAACTCAACAAAAACCAAATCAGGATTATATTGTAGAATCTGCTCTCCTACCCTACAACTTCCTAGCTCTGTACCAGTGCCACTTACTCCAGCATTTATTCCTTTTAATATAGCTTTTGGATTTAATGTTTGAATAAATGCTAATGTTTGATTTCTGTATTGATCATGTGCCTTGGTAATACTTCCACCTAAAAAACCAATAGTTAACTTAGGATTTGGCTGATTAATTTTTTTGAAAAAGTTAGGTAAGCCATCTCTTACAAAATACTCTTTGTCACTTTCAAAGTTGTCAATTTCTTTCACTAAAAAATTTGACTGAACATCAAATAACAAAGGCATTGCAGCACTTTGACTAGCTTCAATTAACGACTCAACAGTGGGTTCTTCATTTTTTTTAATAATAAAATTATGTGCTACAGTTTGGGCTTTTTTATATACTTCGTTTCTTAACGAATCGGCTTGTAGTAATACTTTTTTTAGCTGAGGCTTGTACGTTGTATATTTTTCAAAAGCATTAGCGAAATATGCTTGCCCTTTGAATTTTGCATTGTATAAACTATCTAAATATTTTTTTGCTGCTTGCATGTTATTCTTCTCAGAAAAATTTTGTAAATACATGTTTTCTACAAATGCAATGGCTCTAAATGTTGCTTCATTATCCCATAATTTTTCTAACACCTTCCGTACTTCTAAGGCTTGTTTGTATTGAGGTGTTTTTGAATTTGTTGCTAAGTTTACTCCTTGTTGTAAATCTACATTAGTATAATTATCAATCACCGTACTATCAATCATTAATTGGTAATTACCTTTTGGTAAGTTACTTACTTGCAATATTTGATTATTACATTCTTTTGTAAAAGGTACAAGTGATAAAGCTTGTTGCTGATTGCTGGCAATGGGAAAAGGCAAACTATTTTCAAATACCTTTAACTGAACAGTATTGTTTTTAAATACAGCATTTTGCACAGTGCAATTTTTGTTAAGGGTTTTGTTATTGATATTTTTTAGGTCAACTACAATTTTTGAAACATAAGAACTTGCCTGAAAAGTTTTCAAAAATTGATACGCCATAATAAAGTGCCCAGTACTATTAGGATGCACTCTATCGTTTACAGTAAGTGTAAAATTTGGAGTTTTGGCTTGTTCTTGCAAGGTAATATTGGTCATTATTGTATTGTAATCTACAACTTGTAATTTATATTTATCAACTAGTTGCTGCATTATTTTGCCACAATCAATCAAAGCATCATTAACACCCAATCCATTAGGATATTTTATGGTAGATGTTTGGTCGTAAGCTGAAGGTTTTTGTAAAACAACAGTAATACGTTTTTTCAAAAAAATAGAAACAATACTATCTAAATTTTTACTATATAGTGCTAATGCTGCTTTTCTTTTTGCTAAAGTATCTGCATTTTGGGTGGCATTTTTTCCGTACAATTCTCTTTGTACATCATTCATACCAATCATAATAATGGCATGGGTTGGATTATGAATAAGTACATCAGATTGTATTCTTTTCAATATTCCACCAGTTACATCACCTTTAATGCCAGCATTAAAAAAACTGATAGGCATAGCAGGAAATCGTGTAACATAATACTGAAAAATATTGTGGTGATACTCTCCATTATGGGTAATACTATTACCAACAAAACAAACTCTATTGCCTTTTTTAAATAAATCTTTGGATGGGCCTTGAGCAGTTAATTTTAAAACAATACCCATTTGAAATAAAGCTATCGCAAGCAAAACTATCTTTTTCATATGTACAACATTTAAACACAAAAAGTAAAACTCCTATGTAGGTTATAGGAGTTTAAATTGAAATATAATATTTTATTTAGATGTGCTTTTATACACCCTAATCCAATCAATGTAAGCCTTATCAGTATTACCTTGTTGAATAAATTCGTTTTTACGAATATCTCCATCCAGCCAATTATTTGCACCAAAACAACTTCCAGAAAAATAAATATAATGAGCAACATGAGGTATTAATTTTGGGTCTGTCATGGTTGCTACAACTTTACCATTAAAATAAAATTTCAAGTAAGTTGGAGTCCACTCAAATCCATAAATATGAAATTCTTTTTCGTGCATTTTTGGAGCTTTTATTTCACGTCCATTAGATTTATGAGCTGGTTTACCATATCCATCCCAATGCAATCCTAAAGAATACGAATTGGCTTTAATACCCTCAACAATATCAATTTCTGCACCATCATTTGCTGTTCCATCAACTCCTTCATTACTCATGCCTTTACCTTCAGGCATCATCCAAAATGCAGTTTGATGCCCATTTGGTTTTACAACATGCATTCTACATTCTAAAAAACCATAAGTTGGAGCGTATTTTCCTCTCGAGGTAAATCTACCTGCATTATAAGCAGTATCGTGTAGTGGTGACTTTCTGTAATAAATGTATAAATTACCGTCTTTTTCTTCTAACTGATTTTTATCTGCATACAACGTAACATCAACTCTTTTCTTTACAGAAGTTTCAATATTCCATTTAGAGGTGTCAATTGTATTATCGTTAAATTCATCACTAAAATCCAAAGTCCAAGACTTTTGCAACATTTCCTTTGTTATAGTATCATTTACAACTGTTGGAATGGCATCACTTTGGGTAGCAGCATCTACAAAATTTGACGAACCATTTGCAGTTGATAATTTTTTTTGAGAAGTACAACTTTGTATAGCAATAAGTGAAGGGATAAACACAAGCGTTGCTAGAAATTTATTTTTCATATTCGTTTTTTATTAGGGAGTGAAAATAATGAATTTATTATTATGTCAATCGTTTGAATTGGTATTTTTTAGTTTCTCATCTCAATATAATTTTTAATAAAATTGTGAAGTTTTACCAGTCGTCTGTTCTAAAGCTGCTTGCAGGCAAACCTTGAACATTGTACAAACTACCTACAACCCAATTTTTAAATCCATAACGAACATGTATTGGATTTTTAACACTATCGCTAGTTACAGACACCCACTCTGGTTTTCCTTTTGCAAAGAATGCATTAGCTGGATAATAAACCTTATCATCCCCAGCAACTTCAAAATCGGTTAATGGCTTACCAAAACTATTTAAACCAAGATTAGCATACTTAAATGAAATAGTAATCGTATCGTTTCTAATTCGCTCAATTTTATCGAAAACTGGACCACAATAAGCAATACCATTTATATTATAATCTTTTACCAATGCCCAATAAGCCAATCTGTTGCCTACAGTTTCTTTTTGAGCTGGGTGAATCATAAACTGCTCTCCAATATCCATGGTTACTGCCATGCCAGTATTTTCAACCTGTAGCATTGTTTTAAGTTGAGCTTCACGCAAAAAAGCACCATTTATTTGATTGTTTGGCAAGCCTGAATGTGGGGCAATTTGGGCAAAATAAAATGGCAAATTGCCTTGCTGCCATTGATTTCGCCAAGATTTTATTAGCAATGGAAAAAGCGTTTGATACTCTTTAGCTCTTGGTCTGTTACTTTCTCCTTGATACCACAAAAAACCTTTAATTCCATAACCAATAAATGGATGCAACATAGATTTATACAACATTGTTGGTGTAGTATTAGCATTAGCCATTGTAACTTTTTCGGGTATTGTAAATTTTATAACAGAAGCCAATGAAGCACTATCCATCCAAGATTCTATGTTTGATGCTCCCCAAGAAGTATGAATTATACCGATAGGAATATTGGTAATTGAGTTTACTTTACGAGCAAAAAAGTAAGCCACTGCACTAAACTTTCCTGTTGTTGATGGAGAAGCCATTTTCCAAGAACCATTTACATCTTGTGCATTTTCTGATTTCACATTGCGTTGTGCCGTAAAGCAACGAATATTAGTATTTGTAGAGTTTAAAATGGCTTCATTGCTTCCAATTACTGGTTGGTTCATATTACCACTTACTGGCATTTCCATGTTTGATTGCCCACTACACAACCACACATCACCAATTAAAACGTTTTGAAATTTAATATTGGTACTACCTTTTATTTCAATTGTAAAAGGCCCACCTGCTGCTGGTGTTAAAACCTTAATTCTCCAAATTCCATTTTCGTTGGCTGTAGTTTTTACATTGCTACCCCAACTTGTTTTAATATTAATTTTTGAACCTGGCTTATCTGTACCCCAAAAAGGTACTTCCATTTGTTGTTGTAGCACCATGCTATCGTTAAAAAAATTGGGAAGCTTTGTTTGGGCTTTAGAATTAAAAGCCATACCAATAACAAAAAATAGTTGAATAATTTTTCTCATTTTTATAGTTTTTGAATTGACTTATTTGTAAATCGATTCATTTAAGGTAATCTCCAAAATGGTTGTTGCAGGGTTTTGTGCATAATCTACACCACTTATAGTAATAGTATTGTCTTTATTTTTCACCCATTTCAGTTCTTTACCATCGTATAAATTAATTACTTTTTGAACTTTCTTATTTCCTAAGGATTGAGTAATAAACTGATTAGATTTTAAATCTCGATAGCCATTGTAAATATGACAATAAATTTTATTTTCTCTATATGTAAAACCATATTCACCAAACAAAGGCTGCCAAGGGCCTCCTCTAGTATTATAAATTCCACTGCCAACTTTACTTAGCCAATTCCCCATTTTTTGCAATACATCTTGCTGATTTTGTGGAATTACACCTTCCCTATCAGGTGAAACATTTAAAAGAAAATTCACATTACGTACTACACAATTAGATAAATACTGCACTATTTCTTCGTAGCTAAATACTTTAGAATTTGGCCTGTATCCCCAGCCACCTTTTTGTAAGCTTACACATTTTTCAGTAAACTCTTTAGTACGAATGTTGCCAGATGTATAACCTCCACCTTCTTCAGAAAACACATCACCAATCCAAGAAAATCTTGTATTTACAATCATTTCTGGTTGGTATTTACGTATCATACCCATTATACCCAATGCTTTGCCAGTTTCTGGTTCTCTAGTAATGTATCTTTCATTGATAGGCCATTCGTTTGCGGTATCTTGATATTTTCCTGGGTTCCAAAATTTTCTATCTAATGGTCTGTTTACAGTTTGTGCTAGCCAAGCACCATCCCAAAACATATAACTAATGTTGCCATAATCTTTCATTAGTTTGGTAACTTGTTCGTACACTTCTTCTTTCATCACCCTAGCATCTTCTTTGTGCCATTTTGCAGTTTTATAGCCCCAAGTATTTGGTTTTACATCGTTACCATACACATCATAATATCCTGGATAACGCCAACTCATGGGAGAATAATACAAACCTACACGAAGCCCAGCTGCCCTTACTGCATCTGTATATTCTTTAATTAAATCTCTGCCGATATCTTTTTGGCTATTCCAACTAGCAGGGTGTTTACTATCAAATAAAGCATAACCATCGTGGTGTCTTGAAGTAAGTACCATGTATTTCATGCCTGCTCTTTTAGCTAAATCTGCCCATTGTGATGGATTATATTTAGCTGCTGTAAATCCTTTTGCACTATCTCTTGCTCTTCGTTGGTAATAATCTTGCCCCCAACCTTCTTGATG
>JBMLOQ010000135.1:0-7191 GCA_049242885.1 Chitinophagaceae bacterium | reverse complement strand
GATGAATTTGGAACTTCGAGCAATAATGAATAAGTTGTTTATGAAGGGTTTGTTGACTAAAATGTGTTAATTAATAAAATTTTCCGCCTTTGCTCGTGTTCTTCACAACAAATTTCTAATCAATCACTTGTTTAGAATGCAGCAAATGCTGCTGAAAACAAAAATGGAAAGTCATGATTACCGCAACGTCCTTTCAGAGACGTTGCTAAGAAAAAAAATGGCGTAGTAAATACATACACCAAGTTACTTTAATACAAGCTACAGCTAGTTAGGGCTTTTTTATTCCTTACAGTCATTATTATATATTTGAAAGGCTCTTGTTGAATAATAAGATTTATCTTTTTTTGACTCACTCCAACTTTTATTAACTAATTCAAATGCTAATGGACAATCTCCAATGGCTTCTTTTAAATGGATTTTATTGTTTAATACTTTTAAAGGAAAATCATTATCTCCTTTTTGGTATAAATACCAAGTCTCAGTGGAAGTATATGACCTTCCATCTTGAAACTTCATTACATCTTTTGTAAAAAAGTAAACATTTATCTTGCCAACTATAATTCTTTTTATATAACTCCCAGAGTATCTTGCATAGTAGTTGCCTTTTGATTGATACCCTTTAATTTCGCTCATCTTAAATTTTTGATCATCTATACTAATCATATCTTTAGAAATTAATCCAGATTGATAGTTTATTTCACTTCCATAAATTTTAGTTCCATCATTTTTAACTAAATACTTTTCGGTATTTGATGAATCTGATTTTGGAGATTTATGTGCAAAAGACATTCTTGCAGCATTTTTTGGAGCTGATGCTAAAGCAAGCCATACAAAAAGACAAACTACAGTAAATGATAAGAGGTGCTTAATTTTCATATTTCTTATTTAAAGTTAAGTTTATTACAATGGCAAATATAAAAGAAATTGTATATATGGCAATGTCAACTATATCTCCTGTTCCATCAATTATTTCTTGAAATTGAGCTATTTCAAAACAAATACAAACAATAAAACTTAATGTATACCAAAAAATATTAATCTTTCTATTCCAAATTATTAATATACAAGATGCAAATGCATATGCCCATAAAAAATCAGGTAAATAATTTTTTATAAGTTTCATGCAGAAATCCCATTTATAAATTAAAATCCCAATTAAGATAGGTAGTAATGTGTGTATTAATAAATCTTTGAGTTTAATTAAGGGATACCTATTTTGTGTTTTCTTATCCACTTTACAAATTTATAGTGAACTCCTTTAAATGTAAAACATCTGTAAATCAAAAACCCCTCACTTACGCAAGGGGTTTCATTATCAAATTATCTTATTTGCTAATTTTCACATTAGCCTTATTTCACTTCTTCAAATTGTGCATCTTCAACTGTATCGCTTTTTGAATCTCCTGTTGGTTGTGCTCCACCAGCATCGCCTTGTGGTTGTGCTGCTCCACTTTCTTGTTGTGCTTTGTATAAGTCTTCACTTGCAGCAGTCCAAGCAGTATTCATTTCTGCCATAGCAGCATCAATACCTGCAATGTCTTGGTTTTTGTGAGCTTCTTTTAATTTTGCTAAAGCAGCTTCAATTGGTGCTTTTTTATCGGCTGGTACTTTTTCGCCAAACTCTTTTAATTGTTTCTCAGTTTGGAAAATCATACTATCGGCACCATTTACTTTTTCAACTTTTTCTTTAGCAATTTTATCTTCTGCTTCGTGGGCTTTAGCTTCGGCTTTCATTTTTTCAACTTCTTCTTTGCTTAAACCACTACCACCTTGTATGGTAATTTTTTGCTCTTTACCTGTGCCTTTATCTTTTGCACTTACGTGTAAAATACCATTAGCATCAATATCAAAAGTTACTTCAATTTGAGGTACTCCACGAGGTGCAGGAGGTATTCCATCTAAATTAAAAGTTCCTAAGCTTTTATTTTGTGCAGCCATTGGGCGTTCACCTTGTAATACATGTATTTGTACACCAGGTTGGTTATCAGCAGCTGTACTATATACTTCTGTTTTTTTGGTAGGTATGGTTGTGTTGCTAGCAATCATGGTTGTCATTACACCACCCATAGTTTCAATACCAAGGCTAAGTGGGGTAACGTCTAACAACAATACATCTTTAACTTCACCAGTTAAAACACCACCTTGTATTGCAGCTCCAATAGCTACAACTTCATCAGGGTTTACACTACGATTTGGTTTTTTACCAAAGAATTTTTCTACAATTTCTTGTACTTTAGGGATACGAGAGCTACCACCCACCAATATTACTTCATCAATTTGGCTAGTGCTATAGCCTGCATCTTTAAGTGCAGCTTCACAAGGTTTTAGGCATCTATCAAATAAACTATCTGCAATACTTTCGAATTTTGCTCTAGTTAATTTTTTAACCAAGTGTTTAGGCACACCATCAACTGCTGTGATGTAAGGTAAATTTATTTCTGTTTCTGTGCTAGATGATAATTCAACTTTTGCTTTTTCAGCAGCTTCTTTAAGACGTTGCAAAGCCATTGGATCTTTACGTAAATCAATAGATTCGTCGTTTTTAAACTCATCGGCCAACCAGTCCATAATTACTTTGTCAAAATCATCTCCACCTAAATGTGTATCTCCATTAGTGCTTTTTACTTCAAATACACCATCTCCTAAATCTAGGATTGAGATATCAAAAGTTCCACCACCAAGGTCAAATACAGCAATTTTTTGGTCTTTGCCTTGTTTGTCTAAACCATAAGCTAAAGCAGCAGCAGTTGGCTCGTTTACAATTCTTTTTACTGTTAAACCAGCTATTTCACCAGCTTCTTTAGTTGCTTGGCGTTGAGCATCGTTAAAATATGCAGGAACTGTGATAACAGCTTCTGTAACTTCTGTACCTAAATAATCTTCTGCGGTTTTCTTCATTTTTTGAAGCACCATTGCACTAATTTCTTGAGGTGTGTACAAACGACCATCAATATCAACACGTACAGTATTGTTATCGCCTTTGGCAACTTTATAGCTCCAATGACTAATTTCGTTAGTTACTTCATCGAACTTACGACCCATAAAACGTTTTACACTTGCAATTGTGTTTTGAGGGTTTGTAATGGCTTGGCGTTTTGCAGGGTCTCCTACTTTACGCTCTCCATTTTTTAAAAAACCAACAACCGATGGTGTGGTTCTTCTTCCTTCTTCATTAGCAATAACAACTGGTTCGTTACCTTCCATAACACTTACACAGCTGTTTGTGGTGCCAAGGTCAATTCCTATAATCTTTCCCATATTATTTGTTTTTTTTACCAAAACTATTTTAGGGTAGTTTTAGTAAAGTGTTTAATTTTTTGTTTACAGAAATTAATTGACAAGAATTTTGCCACTGTATTTTGAATGAAAAAATGGCAGAAATTTAAAATGAATAGCTAAAAAAACTAGAAAATTGGCATTTGACTACCAAAAAATGGAAGAAAATGGCATAGTGGCTGTTTTGTTTTTTGGCTATTGCACAAAAAACAAAAATTTTAACTAAGGAAATACTTGAAACTTACCTTAAAACTTCCAAGGCTTTAGTTATAATGGCATCATTAGTGTTCAGCACTTCATAATAACTGGAATTGCTGATAATTTGCCTACTTAAAATAGCTTGTAACTTCAATACTACCTCTTGTTTTTCTTTTTCTGAAATACTTGAGTATGAAATACTATCTTTTACAGCTTCTTGTTGTATCCAGCCCCAATTAACATTGTTTGCCACTATATTTTTTTGAATAGAAGCTACATTTTTAGCAGCAACTAAATTTGCTTTTTGCTGTAAATAATAGTTGTAAGCGTATTTATTTAATGTATTGCTGTAATACAATTTAGTAGCCAAAGATTTTATTTTTGTAGTATCGTAAGGAATAAAATAATCTGGCATAATGCCACCTCCACCATATACAATATGCCCTTTTGCAGTTTTAAAACTTGGACCTTTTGGTTTTGAAGAATCGGCAACTGTAAGTTCTCCTCTAAGATATCTTTGATCTAAATCTTCTTCGTATTGTTCTAATCCTTTATCGTAAGGTTTTTGAATATTTCTTCCCAAAGGAGAATAATATCTTGCTATTGTAAGTCTTAATGCACCACCATTGCTAAGATTATATTGTTGTTGCACCAATCCTTTGCCAAAACTTCTCCTTCCTATAATGGTGGCTCTATCCCAATCTTGCAAAGCACCAGCCAAAATTTCGCTTGCACTAGCACTGTTTTCGTCAATCAACACCACTAATTTTCCTTTTTCATATAAGCCTTCTTTTTGGCATTTATATTCTTCTTTATCAGTATGCAAGCCTTTAGTGTACACTATCATTTTATCGCCATCTAAAAATTCATCAGCAATAGCACTTGCAGCATGCAAAAAACCACCTCCATTTCCTCGTAAATCCAGCACTAATTTATCAATTTTTTGTTTTTGAAGCTCTTCTAGGCTTTGCATAAATTCTTCGTAAGTACGCTCGGCAAACTTGTTTATTTTAATATAGCCAGTTTGAGGTGCAATTATGTAAGCAGCATCTATCGAAGGAATTGGCACTAATCCACGTTTTGAGAATTGTGTAACCAATTTACCATTTCTTACCAATTGCATTTTCATGGTACTGCCTTCGGGGCCTCTCATATATTTTCTGATGGCGTCGTCTGATAAGTTTTTGTTGTGCAATTTAATTGAATCATTGAGCATTAAAATTTTATCGCCTACTTCAATTCCACTTTCAAACGCAGGGCCATTTTTTAACACTCTGGTAATATTTATAGTATCATTAATAACTTCGAAAGTTACACCCAAACCATAAAAACCACCTTCCATTTCTTCGTTTACAGAAGCTAAATATTTTGGAGGGATGTAAACACTGTGTGGATCGAGGTGAGATAATAATTCATCAATAGCTAATCCTGTAATGCTATCTGTTTGTAAACTATCTACATATTTGTTGTTTACTAAATTATATACTTCTTGCAAAGCATTGTTTCTTTTTCCAAAAAAACCATTGGTATTATTTCCACTAACTAAGTAACCCACAATTAAACCTGCCACAAAAACTAGAGAAACCAAAGTAGGCATCCAAATATTTAACTTCTTTTTTAGCATATCTTCAATTAATGTTGCAAATAAAGGTAAAGATTGGAGTTGATGTTGCTTACAATTTAAAAGAATATTTAATTGGCTTGTGTAATACACAAACAACTTTCATCTAACCAAAAAATCTATTATGAAAAAATTAATATACTTAAGCTGTAGCATTTTAATGGTAATTAAAACTTTTGCCAATAATGAAAAAGCAATTTCTGCAAAAGCAAGCACTACTCAAGTAATTGTATATAAAAATGGAGCAGAGCTAACTCAAAAAACTAGTGTTAATGTAAAAACTGGCATGCAAGAAATTGTAATAAATGATGTTGCCAATAATATAGACAACAATAGTATTCAAATTAATACTAGTAACATGGTAACTATTGTAGGTATTGAATTGGGTACAGAGTATATAAACAAACAAGCTAAATCTTCAAAACTACTTCAACTAGAAGATAGTATTGCTAGTTTAAATAGTGAGATTGAAAAACTAGAAATAAACATTAAAAGCAACAACGAATTGCTAGACGCTTTAAAAGCCAATAAAGATATTAAAGGGGTGCAAGTTGGGTTAAATGTACTAGAACTAACAAAATTTTTAGATTTTTATAAATCAAAAAGCTTGGGTATACACAACGAAAACAATGAATTAACTCAAAAAATAAATAAGTTAAAGGTTCTTAAAGATGTATTGTATTTGCAAGTAAACGAAGAAAGAAATGTTAACAATAAGCAAGTTGGACTATTAAAGTTACAAGTACAGGTTGCAGTTGCTGGATATTATGAATTTAACATAAATTACCTGACTTACAATGCTCATTGGACACCATTTTACGACATAAAAGTAAAAGATGTACAAAGCCCATTACTAATAACTACAAAAGCAAAAATTGCACAAACTACAGGTTTAGATTGGAAAAATATAAAACTAAGTTTAAGCACAGCAACACCAAGTCAATGGGGCAATGCTCCTATTTTAAGCAGTTGGTATTTAAGTTATATAGACCCAGTAATGTGGATGAATAAGCAATTGAGTAAAGAAAAAAGAGAGGAAATGGCTTTTGATAAAGTACTAGCAGGAAGAATTTCAGGTGTAAGTTTAGATGAAAGTAAAAACAATACAGGTTCAGTAGCCAATATAAGAATTAGAGGGATTAGCAGCCTAAAATCAAATAATGAGCCATTATGCATTGTAAATGGTGTTGAGATGAGTTATAGCGATTTCAATAAAATAAACAGTAACAACATTAAAAAACTAGATGTACTTAAAGATGCAAACGCAACTTCAATATATGGTAGTAGAGCTGCAAATGGTGCCATTATTGTAACTTTAAAAGAAGGAATGGAGGATTATATAAACACCACACAAAATATCTTAGATACACAATACGATATAGACATGGCGTACACCATACCCAGCAATGGCAAACCTCAAATTGCAACTTTAACCACTACAGAAGCACCCTGTACTTACAATTATATCACCATACCTAAACTAGAAACTGCCACATATTTTATAGCCAATATTTCTAATTGGCAAAAGCTAAACTTACTGCCAGGCGAAGCCAATGTTGTTGTAGAAGGTACTTATGTAGGCAAAACCTTTATAGACCCTTCGAGTGTAAACGATACTTTTTCCCTTACACTAGGCAAAGAAAAACGACTTACAGTAAAACGAAATAAGACAAACGATTTTAGCAGTGTAAAATTTTTGGGCAGCAATAAACAGCAACAATTCACTTACGAGATTACCCTAAAAAACAACAAACAAGAAAGTGTAGAAGTTTGGGCAAAAGATCAGTTTCCACTTAGTACAAATAAAGAAATTGAAATTGTAAGTACAGATGCTCCAAATGCAAGTATAAATGAAGAAACTGGGCAGATAGATTGGAAAATAAATCTTGCAGCGGGAGAAAGTAAAAAATTGAAGTTTAGTTTTGTACTTAAATACCCAAAAGATAAAATTTTGAACTTGTATTAAGTTTCTTTTTACATGATATTTTTTGCATTTATTAAAGAAATAACCATAAATTTTTTAAACAATGCAATTGTTAACATTAAAAGATAAGAAAAGTAAAATGTACCATACGCCCAATTAGCTAAACAAATAT
>JBMLOQ010000134.1:12846-14326 GCA_049242885.1 Chitinophagaceae bacterium | reverse complement strand
ATTAAGGAAAAATACCTAACTCGTTATAACTAGTAGCTACTTTGTTTATGGCATTTACATAAGCAGCTGTACGCATATCTGGAATTTCAGGATTTGCCTTCCAAATATCCATAATTTCTCTTGTAGCAGTAATCATGGTTTCTTCTAAACCACTATGCACTAAATCTTGCTCTTCGGCTCCATGTAGTATAAAGTTTCTTTCGTTTTCGCTCACTTTTTTACCACTTAATTCTTCAATTTGAGAAAGGATATGAGTATTCATATTTTCGGTAAAACGTTTTTCCATTCTACCATAACGCACGTGGCTAAGGTTTTTTAACCATTCGAAATAGCTAACAGTTACACCGCCTGCATTCAAATACATATCTGGTACTACAACTATGCCTTTTGTTGCACATATATCGTCAGCATCAGGAGTTAAAGGGCCATTAGCTGCTTCACCAATAATTTTACATTTTAAATTTGGAGCATTGTTGCCATTAATTACATTTTCCAAAGCTGCTGGAATTAAAATATCACATTCTAACTCTAATGCATCTGTATTTTTAGCTAAATTAACTGCTCCAGGGAAGTTTAAAATAGACCCAGTAGCTTTTCTATGAGCAAATAATTCTTCCTCATTTATACCATCTTCTTTTAAAATAGCTCCTTCATATTCAGCTATAGCAATAACCTTAGCACCAGCTTCTCTAAAAAATTTGGCACTGTGATAGCCTACATTGCCCAATCCTTGTACTACTACAGTTTTATCTTTCACCCCAATTTGCAACCCAAGTTTTGCCATTATATCTGGCATATTGCACACCTCTCTTATACCAAAGAAAACACCTAAGCCTGTTGCTTCTGTACGCCCACGAACACCTCCCTGAGTTACAGGTTTACCAGTTACACAACCTGCAGCATCTATTTCACCTGGTTTTAAAGACTGATAAGTGTCAACTATCCAACTCATCTCTCTTGCTCCAGTTCCATAATCTGGTGCTGGCACATCAATACCTGGCCCAATAAAGTTTTTCTTCACCAGCTCGGCAGTATAACGTCTTGTAATTTTTTCTAATTCGTAGGTACTATAATTTCTTGGATTAATTTTAATTCCACCTTTTCCTCCACCAAATGGCACATTTACAATGGCACATTTGTAAGTCATTAAACTTGCTAAAGCCATCACCTCGTCTTGGTTTACTTCGTCGCTAAAACGAATACCACCTTTACATGGGCTTTTATGTTGGCTATGTTGTACACGATAAGCCTCAATTACTTCTATTCTACCATCATCCATTTTTACAGGAAAACGCATACTATATACACTATTACATGCTTTTATTTGCTCTAGCAAACCTTTCTCCCATTTTGTAAATTTTGCAGCTTTATCAAAGCTTTTTTCAACGCTTTGGAAAAAACTATAATTTGTGTTTGACATACAATCGTTGTTTATTTAATATTTGTGATTTAATATTTAATATTTCTAAAAACCCCAACT
>JBMLOQ010000134.1:8356-12746 GCA_049242885.1 Chitinophagaceae bacterium | reverse complement strand
TAATGACCATTGATTTATTTCATTTCCTTTTCCAACTTGCTTATTTTTCTATCTGTTGCAATTACATATCCAATTAATCCAACTAAAATTGTTAAACATACAGCCATAACTACATAAATTTTTCCATAGCTACGCATAACATCTGATGTAGAATTTTCCACTTGAGCAAATGTCAAAAATTGAAAAAAGAAAAGTGAAATAAAAAACAAAAAAATCTTTTTAATCATTTTGATTATTTAGGTGTTTGAGATGTAATAATTCTATTCTAATTCTTAAAGTAGTAATCCATGTTGCTAGCAATGTCCATCCAACAACTGCAATCCAAAAAATCAACCTCATGATTGGGGTATTATCTTTGGGGTTTAATGCTGGGTTTCCTTGACTTCCTTGACCTCCTGGGTGCAAGCTTTCCACTAATCGAGGCATTATCCAAATTGTAGGAAACAACATACAAAAAGCAAAAATGTTGTACACTGCTCCTAACCTTGCTTGTTTATCTTGGGTTACACTATTACGTAAAACAAAATATGCAAGGTAAATAAGCATCGCAATCGCTGCACCATTTTGCTTTGCATCGCCACTCCAAGGTTGCCCCCATTGATAATTAGCCCAAATAGCACCTGTAACTATACCCAATAATCCAAAAACTACACCAGTTTTGGCATAAGCGGTTGAATAAATATCGTACTTTTCTTGAGGATTACTTAGGTATAATATTGCATAAACTACAGATACTAAAAGTAAAATCATCATACCAAACCACATGGGTACATGAAAAAATAAATTTCTAATGGTATGCTGTAAAGGTACACCTGCAGGTTCGGGTACTTCAATTAAAAATCCTGCTGTAAAAGGTACTAGCAATAGCAGAATCGAAAGTATTTTCCACCAACTTTGTTTTAACATAAATAGGTACAAACTAACAAATGTTTGTAATGCAAAAATGGGGTTTTTGTACTAAGAAAATTCAACAAAACAGGAAAATTATTTTTGAAATTCGATGAAAAATTAAATAGTTTCTTAAGTCAACAATCTATAATTGATTAGACAAATTATAATGTAACAACCAAATAGTCAGCAATTACAAACTCTTAAACTTAAAATAATCTCAATTACTACCATTTTACTTAAATTCAGATTTTAGATAAATAAACTGATTACTCATTCATGTATTTAATGAGAAAAGTGTTTTCCCATAGAATTCAAAAGCAAAAAGTTAATTAATGATTTTAAAAAAACTAAGGAACATTAATGTACTTATGTATTTGTACACTCAATTGCCATTTTGGGTTGGCTTTGATATAATCAACTATTAAAGGCGTTACAATTTCTTTTTTATCCCACTCGGCTTGTAAATAAAGTTTGCAATTAGAATTAACTTGCTCAGCATATTTTTCGGCCCAATTAAAATCACTTTTGTTATACACCACTACTTTTAGTTCATTAGCCAATGGCAAAATTTTATCAAGTGGTTCTTTGAATTTTTTAGGTGATAAACAAATCCAATCCCAACTCCCTGATAATGAGGATGATCCAGAAGTTTCAATATTAGTTTTAAAACCATTTAATGCAAGAGCACTAGTAAGTTCGTCTAAATTATGCATTAAAGGCTCGCCTCCTGTAATTACAAAAATGGGTGGATTATCTCTATAGTTTGGAGCCAAACTTTTAATCTCTAAAATAGATTTACTTACAATTTCATCTACAGTAAATTTTGGATGTTTAGTTGCATCCCAACTATCTTTTACATCGCACCAAACACAACCTACATCACAACCACCAAGCCTAATAAAATAGGCAGCTGTACCTTTATAAAATCCTTCACCCTGTAAAGTATAAAACATTTCCATTACAGGTAAAGTGTTACTTAAATTCATTTTAAAAATAGAAAATTATACTTACACCTTACAAAAAAGGAATGAGTACTGGATTATAAATTTTGTTCTGAAATATAATTTTGCTCATACGCTTTCATGGTATTTGTAAGCAAACCAGCAATGGTCATTAAACCTACCCCCCCTGGCACTGGGCTTACAGCACCTGCTTTATGTTTTACTTTTTCAAAGTTAACATCACCTTTAATTCTAAATCCTTTTATTGCTGTTTCATCATCAACTCTTGTAATGCCAACATCCAACAAAATAGCTCCATCTTTTATCATTATATCATCAATAAAATCAGGTTTACCAAGAGCTGCTACAATAATATCTGCTTGCCTGCAAATCTCTATTAAATTATGAGTATGACTGTGGCAAAGTGTAACAGTGCAGTTTCCAAAAGTATAATTTCCACTTAACAAAACACTCATTGGCCTACCAACAATATTACTTCTACCAATTACAACAGCATGTTTTCCTTTTGTGTCGATATTAAAAAAATCGAGCATCATAGTCATGCCATAAGGCGTAGCAGGTATGTAGCTTGGAATTCCTTGCATTAACTTTCCAGCATTAATTGGATGAAAACCATCCACATCTTTATCAGGGTTTATTTTTAGAATTACTTGGTTTTCGTCAATATGTTTTGGCAAAGGCAATTGCACTAAAATGCCATCTATTGCTGAATCTTGATTCAACTCTTCAATTTTCTGAAGCAAAATCTCTTGAGTAACAGTTTCTTCAAATCTTACCAAAGAAGATGCAAAGCCAATTGCCTCACAGTTTTTAATTTTACTAGCTACATAAGTTTCGCTAGCACCATTACTACCAATTAAAATGGCTGCCAAATGTGGTGGCCTAAATCCATTGCTAGTATACTGCTCAACTTTTTGTTTTAATGCTTTTGTTACGTTTTGTGAAGCTAATTTTCCATCTAAAAGTATCATGCAGCAAATGTAATTTGAAAATATTAAATATTCTAAAATTAGAAATGTACCCACTTTAAAACCACTATTTTACAGGAAAACTAATTCCAAAATTTTCTTATAAATAAACTATATGATTTTTTGTTTGGTAGTAGAGGTATTTTAAATTTAAACCTAGCAACTCTTTTGAATTAAATCAAATTTAAAATTCTACAAATTAATTTAAAAAAGTGTTTTTGAAATGCTAACCCATTTTGTAGAAGTAAAAAGTTAAGATTAAGGCAGCTAAAATTAACTAGCAGGATTGGTTTTTTGTAATGTATATAAACAATAATAGCTAACAACAATAGTAGTTGTAAAGACATACATTAAAACAAATACTAATAAGAATGGATTATAAAAACCAAACCAACTTTGATAATGGTACAATAAGATTATTATAAATAAATTCTTACCTATTTCGTATAAATAGGCATTTTTATTACCATCCATCAACTCAGTGCAACTATATACACACAAAAAAATTAAGGCTGCATACAATAAAATATTTGGCATTCCTATCGCTGCTATATTATAAAACAAAAAACTTGTGAAAGCTAAGATAAATGCTAATTGAATCCAGCTCCAAAAGTTTATAAACCTTGATGATGCAGGTTTATATTTACTAAAGTTGTACACATCTTCAATCTTAAAAATTGGAAAAACACTTGCAACATCATTTGGCCTCCATCCTGTGGGTTTAAACCAGATAACTAATTTATCTTTTAAGCTTTTTGTATGCCAGGCATCTTTAATTAACTGCCATATATGCTGAAAATTTATTTTTATAGGATTAAAAGTTTGCACTGGCACAGTAATTCCATATACAGCAGGTACAGTATTTAACTCTTCTTGGAATGTGCCAAATAGTTTATCCCAGATGATAAAAATTTGTCCAAAATTTTTATCTATATATTCTTTGTTCATGGCATGATGAACACGATGATGTGAAGGGGTAACTATAATTTTTTCTAACCATCCCATTTTATTGATGTGTTGTGTATGATACCAAAATTGAGCAAATAAATGTAATGGGGCTACAAAAGCAATTACATTTGAGGGTACTCCAAGTAAAGCTGCTGGCAACAAAAAAACAATAAAAATTTTCACAAAAACCGAAATGCTTTGCCTAAGTGCACAAGCCAAATTAAATTCTTCGCTGCTATGATGAATAATGTGATTATTCCAAAAAAAGTTTACTTTATGTGCAATTCGGTGTACCCAATATCCACTAAAATCTAAAGCTACAAATGCAATTACAAAAACCAACCAAGTTTGCTTTACCTCAATTAAGGAAAGGTTTTTAACCATCCATTCATAAGAGATAATAGTTACACTCAATCCTACCACATCTTTTACAACATTAGTAATACCACTACTTAAACTACTTATCATGTCTAAGTTAGGCACTGTATCTTTGTTTTTAAGGTATCCATACCATTTTTCAAAAAGCACCAACAGCAAAAAAGCTGGCATTGCAAAGAGTAATATTTTTCCGTAGAAAGCCATGAGGATTTAATATTTGATAGTTTTAATTGGTGATTTGTT
>JBMLOQ010000134.1:0-8256 GCA_049242885.1 Chitinophagaceae bacterium | reverse complement strand
CTTCTTTTCATCAAGCTTTCAATTTCATCAACAGTGATAGGGATGTTCTTCATCAAATCAATGTGCCCAGTTTTTGTAATCCACAAATTATTTTCAATTCTCACCCCCATTTTTTCTTCTTCAATATAAATACCAGGCTCTACAGTAAAAAGCATTCCTGCTTGTATTGGTTCTGTTCTAGTTCCCACATCATGCACATCAATTCCTAAATGATGCGAAATGCCATGATATAAATATTTACGATAAGCTTTATTGTTTTTATCTTCATTTTTTACATCAGCCTTTGTAATTAACCCAATTTTTACAAATTGTTTTGTAGCTTCTTCTCCTACCTTATCTGTATAATCAACAATACTAATACCCACTTTTAGAATACTTTTTGCGTAATTATGCAAATGCAAACAAGCGTTATACACCTCTTTTTGCCTTGCTGTAAATTTTCCATTAACAGGGATAGTTCTTGTAAGGTCTGCATTATAGCCACCATAGCTTGCACCAAAATCCATGAGTATTAATTCACCATTTTTACATTCTTGGTTGTTATTTACATAATGCAAAATTCTTGCATTGTCGCCACTAGCTATAATACTTCCATAAGCTTGTCCTGTGGCACGTTGCCTTAAAAACTGGTGTACAATTTCAGCTTCAATCTCATACTCCATAACACCAGGCTTTATAAATCTTAATAAATGCCTAAAAGTGTTATTGGTAATATCTATTGCTTGCTGAGTTACAACAATTTCTTCTTTAGTTTTTATAGCTCTTAAGTTCTTTAAAATGGGTGCAGCACGTTGGTAGTTATGTAAGGGATATCGTTGCTTCATTTCATCAATAAATCTATACTCACGAGTTCGAATTAAAGAAGCTTTTCTATCATTTTCGTTGGTATCTAAATAAACGTTTTCCGCTAAGTGCATCCACACTTGTAACATGGCATCAATGCTATCTAACCATACTACAGTTTGGCAGCCACTTATTGCTTTTGCTTCTTCTACCCTTAATCTTTTACCATCCCACTTTTCTTTTAGTTCATTTGGGCGTACTAATACCAAAACCTCTCTATAACTTTTATCTATATTACTAGGATAAAGAATTAGCATAGTGTCTTCTTGCTCAATACCTGTAAGCCAATACAAATTACTGTTTTGCTTAAAGGTATGCAAAGCATCGCCATTGCTAGGCCATTCATCATTACTATTAAAAATGGCTATACTATTGGGCTTTAATTTTTGTACAAATCTTTTACGATTATTAATAAAAATTTGATTGTTAAGTGGCAAGTATTTCATGTATAATTTTTACGCATTGCAATATAAGTGTAAAGCAATATCAAAATTAAATGAAGAAACTTTTTTACTTAAAAAGTTGATAAACTAGTAAGCTAAGTATGTAGGCTAATCCAGTCATGTAAATAAATTGCAAAGCAGGAATCTTCCAACTGTTTGTTTCTCTTTTTACAATAGCCAATGTGCTCATGCACTGCAATGCAAGTACATAAAAAATCATTAAAGATAATGCAGATGCCAATGTATAAACTGGCTTACCATTTGAATGTTTTGCAGCATATAGCTTTTCTCTTAATCCACTATCATTATCATCTTCAACACTATACAAAGTGGCCATTGTGCCAACAAAAACTTCCCTTGCAGCAAAAGATGTAATTATTGCAATTCCTATTTTCCAGTCGTAGCCTAATGGTGTAATTGCAGGTTGTATAAATGCACCTATGCGACCAATGTAAGACTGCTGCAATTTATCGGCACTCCATTGCTTTTCTAACTCAGCTTTTTGAGCTGGTTGTTGTGCGATTAAAGTGATAAATTTTTCGTCTACTTTTTGCATATTATTACTTGGGCCATAAGCACTTAAAAACCAAAGCAATAAGCTAATTATCATAATTACTTTACCTGCATCTACTACAAATATTTTTGCTTTTTGCACCATGGTAACCAATACATTTTTCCATCTAGGTGCACGGTAAACTGGTAATTCTAAAATAAAAAAACTTTTCTCTTTTGCTTTAATAAATAAGTTTAAAATAAAACTAGTAAACAAGGCAATTGCTATACCTAAAAGATATAAAGCCATCATTACCAAACCTTGCAAACTTAAAAAACCAAAATAATAATTATTGGGAATTACAAGTGAAATTAATATGGTAAAAACTGGCAATCTTGCACTACAACTCATCAATGGAGTAATAAAAATAGTAAGAAAACGCTCTTTACTATTTTCAATATTTCTTGCACTCATGATTGCTGGAACAGCACATGCAAACCCGCTAATCATTGGCATTACACTTTTCCCATTTAACCCAACTTTACGCATTAACTTATCACTCAAAAAACTTATTCGAGCCATGTAACCTGTATCTTCTAGCATGGTTATTAGCCCAAACAATATCATAATTTGAGGTACAAAAACTAAAATACCACTAAGACCAGCGATAATTCCATTTAACAGAAAACTAGTAAACAAATTGTCTTGCATTTTATTATGCAACTTGGTTGTTAAAGCTTTAAAAGTCCACTCAATTCCATCCATTGGAAATTGTGCCAACCAAAAAACACTTTGAAAAAGTATAAACAAAACAAGCAATAAAATAAAATATCCCCCTACCCTATGCAATAAAATATTATCCAACTTATCAGTAAATATTTTCTTTTCCTGAGGGCTTGGCTCTTTAACGCATTTTTGCATTATTACACCAATTTTTTGGTATCGTTGAATTACTTCCTGAGCTTGAGCTTTTGAGGGTGAAAAATGGGTAGCTTCATCAATTTTCTTAAACTCATTTACTAAGTTGCTTTCTTGCAATGATTTATAATTCGACAAAAAATGCAAATTTCTGTATGAATTTTCTAATGGCAAAGTTTGAACACCAGTTGGTAACAAAGCATTAACATCAATAAAATAATCTTTGCCAATATTGTGTTGTAACTTAATAGTTTGGCTTATAATTTTTTTAAGCGTTTGCAAGCCTTTGTTTTTCCTTGGATTTACAACAACCATAGGAATACCCATTTGTTGTTGTAGCTTAATTACATCCACTTCAATTCCTTTTTTTTCTGCAATATCCATCATTGTGATAGCAGCAATTACCGGAATCTTCAAATCCATTAACTGAGTGAGAAAAAGTAAGTTTCGTTTAAGATTACTTGCATCAATGGCAACTACCATTAGGCTAGGAGAAACTTCTTCATCAAGACCCATTAATACTTTATACGCCACCCACTCGTCTTCTCTTCTTGGATATAAAGAATAACTACCAGGAATATCAATTATGGTTGCAGTAGCTTCTTCAAGTTGTAAACTGCCAATTTTTTTTTCAACAGTTACACCAGGAAAATTTCCTACTTTTTGGCTTAAGCCAGTAAGGGCATTAAATAGGGAGCTTTTTCCGCTATTTGGATTACCTGCTAACGCTATTTGTATATTCTTTTGCAATATTGCAAAAATATTGGTTAAACATTTTGAAGGTTACGATGAAAGGAAAACTATTACAAAACTTACAAGATAAACCTGCAAATTTGTACAACGCCAATGGAAAAGTTTACATTACAAAATTTATCGGCACAAGAAAAAAATATTGCTATACAACGGCTAACAGCAGTTTGGGCTTTTGTAGAATGTGGAATTGGTGGATTAATGCACAGTTTAAAGTTTCCTTTTACAGGCCTAATAGTTGGAGGCTTTGCAATACTAGTAATTACACTAATTGCAAAAATTAGCAGCAATCATTTATCTGAAATTTTTAAAAGCTTGGCAATAGTGCTAATTGTAAAGCTTAGTCTTAGTCCACAAACCCCTTTTACCGCCTACATAGCTGTAGTTTTTCAGGCAACAATTGCATATTGGATATATTTTTTAGGGGGTGTAACCAACTTTTCTATTGTTTTTTTAAGCACAATTTGTATGCTCGAAAGTGCTTTGCAAAAATTAATAGTACTTACTATTTTTTTTGGTCAGGATTTATGGACAGCAATTGATAAATTTATAACTGCGATTGCCCCAAGTGTACATTTTTTAAACAACAATGCTAGTTTTTATATTGTTGCTACTTACTTGTTTATTTATTGCTTTGGAGGTGTACTTATTGGATATATAATTTCAAAAACGTTTTCAAACAATGAAATTGAATATAAAAAAGAAATAAGCTCTACAATAACTATAAAAAACTATGAACAAGTTAGACAAAGCAAATACAAAAAAGTTGTTTGGGCATTGATTTATATGCTCATAGTTTGCTGCTATATTTATTTTTACAATACCAAAAATACCTTTACGGCTATCCTAAAATATGTGTTTTTTACAACTACAATTATTTGGTTTTGGTTTTATATATGCTCTCCTTTAGCCCTAAAAATCATTAACAAACTGCTGCAATCTAAAAAACAGAAATATCAAAACCAACTAAATCAAATTTTCGATTTACTGCCTCATTTAAAAGTTTTATTCATCATTGTTTGGAAAGAAAGCAAACAATTTAAAGGCAGCAAAAGGGTTTTGTTTTTTACTAAAAATATCATTATACACAGCATCATATTTAATCCCAGCAAAAATGAGTTTGGTAATTTATAGCAACCCAATAAAAACAGGAAAATCATCTAGCTTATTTAATTGGTGTAACAAACAAAAAAAAACTATTCATGGATTTATTATGATGGAAGTAAACAACCAAAAAGTTACTTACAACGCCAATAACCTGCAAGTTTTTTCTTATCCCCCATCAACAAATGAAATAAAAATTGGCAACTATGTGTTTGATGCTTCCATTTTTACCGCTGGCAATGCACATATTATAGATTGCTTAGAACAAAACAAGTTTGATGTTTTTTGCTTAGATGAAATAGGAAAACTAGAATTACAAAACAATGGATGGCATCGTGGATTAATGGCAATTTTAGAACACGAAAAGCTAAATAATCAAAACATTTATTTAATAATTGTTAGAGATTACTTACTAGAAAATGTTATAAAAAAATACAACTTAAGTAACTACTTAATAATAAATTCTTTGGAAAAACTATAACAAAATAAATAACTAACGTTCGTTATTGTATTTTAAAACCATTGCTATTGCTGCATTTCAAGCAATACAAAAAAGTTGACTACGCTTTTAAAAAATCAATTTCCTTATATTGCAACCATCAAAAAAAAGCACAATTAAAGATGAATGTTTTAAAATTTGGTGGTACTAGTATGGCAAATGCTACCAACATAAAAAAGGTAGTTGATATAATAAAGCAAAACAACAGCACTAAAACAATAGTTGTAGTTAGTGCGTTAAGTGGTGTTACAGACACTTTAATTCAATTAGGAATAGATGCTAGTATTGGCAATGAAAATTATACACATATTTTAAATAATGTACAACAACAACATTTAACCACAGTTGATGAACTAATTGAAAATTCCACACAAAACGAAACTACCAAAATTGCTATTCAAATTGAATTTAACGAATTAAAAAGCATTTGTGAAGGTGTATTTAAACTTCAAGAATTATCGCCAAGAACCAAAGATAAAATTGCAAGTTTTGGTGAATTACTGAGTAGCAAAATAATTACTGCCTATTTACAAAGTTTAAACATAAATGTTTGTTGGCTCGATAGCAGACAATTAATTAAAACCAATAACAATTTTGGCAATGCACAAGTAGATTTTAAAACAACTAATGATAACATTTTTGAAATAATACATAACACACCAAGTAATTATCTATACATTGCTCCTGGCTTTATAGCAAGCAATCAAAACAATAATTCTACAACATTGGGGCGTGGTGGAAGCGATTATACAGCAGCTATTTTTGCAGCCGCAATAAACGCCAAAAATTTAGAAATTTGGACTGATGTAAGTGGCATGATGACTGCCGATCCTCGTTGGGTAAATAATGTAAAAAACATTCAACATATTTCTTACAAAGAAGCCATGGAATTATCTCATTTTGGAGCTAAAGTTATTTATCCACCTACTATTGCTCCTGCCATGCAACTAAACATTCCTATTTGGGTAAAAAACACCTTTGCTCCTAATGACTATGGCACAAAAATTACAGCCAATGCCGAACAAAATACTATTGATGATGCTGTAATTACAGGCATCTCAAGCATTAATCATGTTTGTTTGCTAAGCCTAGAAGGTAGTGGAATGGTGGGCATCCCTGGTTTTAGTAAAAGATTGTTCGAAGCTTTGGCTGCCGAAAAAATTAATGTAATTATTATTACCCAAAGCAGCAGTGAACATAGCATTTGTGTAGGTATAAATACTGTTGATGTTGATAAAGCCAAAACTGCCATTGATAGTGCTTTTGAATACGAAATAAATATTAAAAAAGTAGAACCTCTAGCAGTAGAAAAAAACCTTTCTGTAGTTGCAGTTGTGGGTGATAAAATGAAAAACCATCAAGGTATTTCTGGTAAAATGTTTGCAGCACTTGGGCGAAATGGTATTAATGTTCGAGCAATAGCACAAGGAAGCAGCGAAAGAAACATTACTGCCGTTGTAAACTATGCCGATGTAAAAAAAGCAATCAACGTTTTACATGAAGCTTTCTTTGAATCTGCAAAAAAACAATTAAATATTTTTATTGCTGGTGTAGGTAATGTGGGCAAAAAACTGCTACAACAAATACAACAGCAGCAAGCATACTTAGCTACTGAGCATAACCTTATTGTTAAAGTTGTGGGTCTTGCAAATAGCAAACAATTTTTAATTAATGAAGAAGGTATTGATTTAGAAAATTGGGAAACTTTATTACAACAATCCGCTACCAATACAATTAATCATTACGTACAACATACCATAAACTTAAACCTTAGAAATACTGTGTTTGTAGATGTTACAGCCAATGAAACTGTTGCAAATAACTATGCATCTTTTTTGCAAAAAAGTATAGCCGTTGTTGCGTGCAATAAAATTGCTGCATCGTCCCAGTATAACAACTACGCCTACTTAAAAAGTTTAAGTAAAGAATTTAATGCACCTTTTTTGTTTGAAACTAATGTAGGTGCAGGATTACCTGTAATTGACACATTAAGTAATCTCATAAAAAGTGGCGACGAAATACTAAAAATAGAAGCTGTACTTAGTGGTACTTTAAATTTTGTATTTAATAACTACAACAGTTCTGCAACCTTTGCTAGTGTGGTGCAACAGGCTCAAGATGAAGGCTATACAGAGCCAGATCCAAGACTTGATTTAGGTGGCACAGACGTAATGAGAAAAATAATGATTTTGGCAAGAGAAGCTGGAATTAAACTAGAAATGGATGCCATAACTAACAACGGCTTTTTGCCAAACGAATGTTTTGAAGGCACCGTATCAGATTTTTATAAAAGTATGGAAAAGCATGAAGCCCATTTTAAAAGTTTGTACGATGAAGCCAGCAGCAAAAATTGCAAGTTAAAATTTGTTGCAAGCTATAATCAAGGCAAATGCTCTGTTGGGTTACAAGCAGTTAATGAAACAAGTGACTTTTATCATTTATATGGCAAAGACAACATTGTGCTTTTTTACACTAAAAGATACAGCAATCAACCATTAGTAATAAAAGGAGCAGGTGCAGGTGCCGATGTTACCGCTAGTGGTGTATTTGCAGACATTATAAGAGTTTCTGCAAACGTGTAATCAACATTCTACATTAAGTTGATTTAATTTTAAACAAAGCCACATGACTACAATAACTAATTAGCAATATGGCTTCTTCATAATCTTATTTTATAATTTCAATTAATTATAAATTCTAGGGCTTTTATTAAAAAATTAATTTGTAGTTTATCAAATAAGTTTCATTCCAAAATGCCCAATTGTAGTAAATACAGCACAACGCAAAAGCACTCCAATACAACACCAAAAAAGTAGCTTGTGCATGCTTACATTAAAGCCTACACCCACAGCAATACTAACTGGTGCACCAACTGTAAATGTACCAACAAGCCCTAAGCCAACAATGCCATATTTATCCCAAATTTTGTGAGCTAAATTGGGCTTTTTTTCTTTTGGTTGAGGTTTGGGTTTTCGGAATTTTGAAATGAGTTTCTCAATTTTTTCGCCTAAAAAAGCAGCCACAAAAGCACCTGTAATACCACCCACTAAACTTGCTAAAAATATAACCCAAGGATTTAACCCAAAGGCAAAACCAGTAGGTATAGCAGCGTAAATTTCGAATGTGGCAAGGCCAGCAACAGTGAGTATTTTATATATCATAATAAGGGGTAAAAGTATAGGATTTTAATACATTGAAGCTAATTT
>JBMLOQ010000133.1:0-8233 GCA_049242885.1 Chitinophagaceae bacterium | reverse complement strand
TAAACTCCATATTTTCAATTCTTCCTTTTGCTCTATAAACCATTGCAATTCCATCCCCTGTTGCAATTGTTGGATTTGTAGTTGTTCTATATGCTTGGCCACAACCACCAGTTGCTAACAAGGTATTAGTAGCTATAATTTTTTCAATTTCATTGGTATTGGTGTTTAAAACATATACACCATAGCAAGTTATATTTTGAGTACTCTTAGTAACTAAATAACCTAAATGATGTTGGGTTATTAAATCTACAACAAAGCAATGGTTTAAAATTTCTATGTTTTTAATTGTAGATACCTCCTCAAGCAAGGCACGCTCCATTTCTTTTCCTGTAACATCTTTATGATGCAAAATTCTATATTCACTATGGCCTCCTTCTTTTCCTAAGGCATATTCACCAGTTGTTGTTTTATCAAAATTGGCACCATAATCAATAATTTCTTTAATTCTTTGTGGGCCTTCTTTAACTACAATTTCAACAACGTTTAAATCACATAATCCATCACCAGCAATTAGGGTATCATCTATATGTTTATCAAAACTGTCTTTATCCTCATTCCAAACACCAGCAATACCTCCTTGAGCGTACTTTGTATTGGTTTCGTCGCTGGTAGTTTTGGTTATAATTATAATTTTTTTTTCTGGATAAAACTTAGCTGTTTTAATTGCAAAGGTTAACCCAGCAATCCCGCTTCCTATAACTAAAAAATCTGTTTGCATGATTGTAAAAAATTATTTATCAAAAGTAGTTTTTTCAAATCTAATGTTAAAAAAACTATAACTAGTAAATTGCAAATACTTGCCAAACTATGCCTTTTGGGCATTTTTAAATTCAGAAATTAGTATAAATTCATAATTGGTTTTGTCAAATTTGTAATGACTTGTTTAATTAATTTGATGAGTCTCAACCAAACTGTTTTTATGTAACTTATTCTTTGTTACAAATGTAACCGTCTATTATACAAAGTATGTTTTTACTTTAGAGCTATTTTATTTTTTTTCTTTTTAATGGAGATTTTTTTTAAGGTGCAAATGAAAAAAGTCGGTTTTTTATACCGACTTTTAAATTAAACAAGATAGATAAAAAACTAGCTCCTAAACACTACAAGATTATCAAAAACGTCCACCACAATAGTTTTATTTTTATCTACTTCTCCTGCTAGAATTTTTTTACTTAATGGATTGATGATTTCCTTTTGAATTAAACGTTTCAAAGGTCTTGCACCAAAAACAATATCATAACCATTTTCAGCTAAAAAGTCTAAAGCATAATCTGTAAATTCAATGTTTATTCCAGTTTTTAATAGTGTGTTACTTAAGTGTGTTAATTGAATTTTTATGATACCTTTAATGTCATTTTTTAGTAATGGGTTGAACATTACTATTTCATCAACCCTGTTTAAAAACTCTGGTCTTACCGTTTCTTTAAGCAGTTGGAAAACTTCGGTTTTTGTTTTAGTTTTTATTTCTTCAATATTTTTTTCAGTCACTTTTTCAAAGGCTTCTTGAATAATATGACTACCAATATTACTGGTCATAATGATGATAGTGTTTTTAAAATTAACCACTCGTCCTTTGTTGTCGGTTAGTCTTCCATCATCTAAAACTTGCAGTAAAATATTCCATACATCTGGGTGTGCTTTTTCAATTTCGTCCAATAGTACTACACTATAAGGTTTGCGTCGTACAGCTTCAGTTAGCTGCCCACCTTCATCATAACCAACATATCCTGGAGGGGCACCAACTAATCGGCTTACTGTATGCTTTTCTTGATATTCGCTCATATCAATTCTTGTAAGCATGGTTTCGTCGTTAAACAAATAATTGGCAAGTGTTTTAGCAAGTTCTGTTTTTCCTACCCCAGTAGTTCCCAAAAATATAAAACTTCCAATGGGTTTTTTAGGGTCTTGTAATCCTGCCCTGCTTCTTCTTACAGCATCTGCAACAACTTCAATAGCGGCATCTTGCCCTACAACTTGTTTATGTAGTTCAACTTCTAAGTTAAGCAGTTTTTCTTTATCGCTTTGTTGCATTTTTTGTACAGGAATTCCAGTAGCTTTTGCAACATTTTCTGCAATATCTTCTGCATCAACTTCTTCTTTCATCAACCTGATTTCTCCAAAATTTTCAATAGTTACAGCTGTTTCTGCAATTATTTTTTCTTGCTCTTTTATTTTTCCATATCTAATTTCTGCAACTTTTCCAAAGTCGCCATTACGCTCAGCTTGTTCGGCATCAAATTTTAAATTTTCAATAGAAGCTTTTGCCGTTTGAATTTTTTCTACAAGTAATTTTTCTTTTTGCCATTTGGTTTTAAATGTGTCTCTCTGAATTTGTAAATTAGAAATTTCTGTAGTTAATTCTTTTAATTTTTCTTTATCGTCCTCTCTTTTTATAGCTTCTCGTTCAATTTCTAATTGGCGAATTTGCCTTTCTAGGCTATCTAATTCTTCGGGCATACTATTCATTTCTAACCTAAGTTTGGCAGCACTTTCATCAATTAAGTCAATGGCTTTATCAGGCAAAAATCTGTCGGTAATGTATCTGTTACTTAGTTCAACTGCAGCAATTATAGCTTCATCTTTTATACGAATATGATGATGGGTTTCGTACCTATCTTTTAAACCTCTTAAAATAGAAATAGCATCTTCAACAGTAGGCTCATCTACGATTACTTTTTGAAATCTTCTTTCTAATGCTTTGTCTTTTTCGAAATATTTTTGGTATTCGTTTAATGTTGTAGCACCTATTGCTCTTAGTTCGCCACGAGCCAAAGCAGGCTTTAGAATGTTAGCTGCATCCATTGCACCTTCACCACCTCCTGCACCAATTAAAGTATGTATTTCATCTATAAATAAAATTATATCTCCATCGCTTTCGGCTACTTCTTTTACTACAGTTTTTAGTCGTTCTTCAAATTCTCCTTTATACTTTGCACCAGCAATTAATAGTCCCATATCTAGTGCATATATTACTTTATTTTTCAAATTTTCTGGCACATCTCCATTGGCAATTCTCATTGCTAAACCTTCGGCAATTGCAGTTTTTCCTACACCAGGTTCTCCAACTAAAATTGGATTATTTTTACTTCGTCTTGTAAGTATGTGCAGGGTTCTTCGAATTTCTTCATCTCTACCAATAACAGGGTCTAGCTTTCCTTTGGCAGCTAGTTCAATTAAATTTTTTGCATATTTTTTTAGAGCATTAAATTCATTGCTTTGGGTTGCACTATTAACAGTTGAGCCTTTACGTAAATCGTTTATAGCAGCAATTAATCCTTTTTCGGTAAGGCCAGCATCTTTTAATATTTTACTTGTGCTATCGTTTGTTTGTAGTAAGCCAAGCAACAAATGTTCTTCACTTACAAACTCATCTTTAAACTGTTTAATAGCAGCATTTGCTTTTAGTAAAACATTATTAGCATCTCTACTTACTTGTTGAGCAGCTTCACCACTAGTTTGCTTTGGTAATTTGTTTAATGCTTCATCGTTTTTTGATTGCACTAAAGCAACAAGTACATTGTTTTTTTTGAGCAAATGGGTAGCAATATCTTCTTCATTTTTTAGTAATGCTTTTAAGATATGATTGGTTTCGATGTTGTTATTACTGTTGTTAAATGCTAACTGTTGAGCTTGTTGCACAGTTTCGGCAGCTTTTATAGTAAAGTTTTGTAAACTCATGATTTTGTAATTTTAAGTAATTAATTTGTTTTTTTTGATGTGTTTTGTTCTATAACATTGCATCAATAAATCATCCAAAATAAATAACAAGCAATTATGTCGGTAAAAGCTATTGTTTTATGCCTAAAAGGCACAACTGTATTAGGTTTCATGCTATTATTGCAGTTTTCCTACGCACAATTTGATTCTACAGCAGTTGAGCGATTTTTAGAAAAAAATAAAGATGTTATAAGCAAAGATTTCGCAATGATTATTGCTAAAGACGGCAAAAACCTATTTGTAAAAAACTCGAACGAAGATTTTAAAGTTAACACACAAGTTCCTATTGCAAATGCTACAAAATGGCTTACTTGTGCTATGATAATGGCATTGGTAGATGAAGGAAAAATAAATTTGGATGATAAGGTTAGTAGGTATTTACCAATTTATGAAAAATACCGAAAAAGTTATATAACCATTAGGCATTGCCTTACACATCAAACAGGATTAGAACAACACCAGTTTAAACCTTATGGTCATAAAATTTTTGAAAATTTAGAAGTTGAAGCAGAACAATTTGCATCTAAAAGCGAAATAATTGATAACCCTGGCGAATATTTTAGTTTTGGAAGTGCAGGTTTAACTATTGCTGCAAGAATTTGTGAAGTGGTTACAAAAAAGCCATTTACAACATTAATGAACGATAAAATTTTTAAACCTCTACAAATACGAACCACCAATTATGGCGATGGTTTAAGGTCGCCAAACCCTAGTGGTGGTGCATTAAGTACTGTGCAAGATTACTCGGTTTTTTTAAACATGCTTTTAAATAAAGGTATGCACAAAGGTAAAAGAGTATTAAGCGAAAATGCTATTAAACAAATGCATACATTACAGATGGATGTAAACAAAGTAAAATTTACACCTGAATGGACTAAAGGTTTTGGGTACGGATATGGTGTTTTGCTTTTAGAAACAAATGAAAAAGGAGAAGCAACAGCCCTTACTTCGCCAGGTTTTTTTTGCCAATGGAATGTAATTGATTTGTGCAGAGGATATAGTTGTGTTTTATTTGTTAAAAGTTTAACATCTGAAAAACGTAAAAATTTTACTTTAGACATTAAAAATTTATTGGACGAAATGTTTCCTTCAACTTGTAAATAATAAAAAATGAAATTAATTAAAAAAATCGCCATAGTAATTGCAGTATTGGCTTTAGTTTATGTATTAGGTCCAAATCCATCAACCCCAGCATACTCTACCAATTTACCAAGTGTGCCTAGCAATGCAAATGCTTTAGATAGTTTTGTTAAGGCTAAAGAAAAGGCTTTGCCTGTAAAAGAAAACAATGAAGCTCGTATAATATGGCAAAATGATTCTTTAAAAACTAAAACGCCTTATGCCATTGTGTATTTGCATGGTTTTTCTGCTTCGCAGGAAGAAGGTAATCCGCTGCACCAAAACATTGCCAAACAGTTTGGTTGCAATTTGTATTTATCAAGATTAAGCGATCACGGATTAAAGCAAACTGAAGAATTAGAAAATTTAACAGCCGAAAACTATTGGCAAGCAGCTTTGCAAGCATTTGCTATAGGAAAGCAATTAGGACAAAAAGTGATTATTATGGGTACAAGCACAGGTGGCACACAAGCATTACAATTGGCATATACTTTTCCTAACGAGGTAGAAGCATGTGTTTTATTATCGCCAAATATTGCCATTAACGATCCAAATGCTTGGTTGTTGAACAATCCTTGGGGTTTGCAAATTGCACGTTTAGTAAAAGGTGGCAATTATAATGAGGTAGAAAACTGTAAACGCCCAGAGTATGCAAAATATTGGAACTGTAAATATCGACTAGAGGCTGCAGTTCAGTTGCAAGAAATGCTAGAAACCACTATGATAAAAGAGAATTTCTCAAAAATTACCTGTCCTGTTTTAACGCTAGGTTATTATAAGGATGAAGCCAATCAAGACAAGGTTGTAAAAGTGAGTGCTATGAAGAATATGATAGAACAAATAGCAAGTAAAAACAAAAAATTTGTTGCTATTCCAAAAGCAGAGAATCATGTTTTGGGAAGCCCCATTTTAAGTAAAGATGTAGAGGGGGTACAAAAAGAGGTAAGTGCTTTTTTGAGCACAGTTATAAAGCAAAACTAGTTTCAATAAAAAAATCCTGCTCCAAAAAAGCAGGATTTTTTATAAGTAGTTGATAAACTTTAATATTCATCTTCGTTAAACATAAAGTCATCTTGGCTAGGATAATCTGGCCAAATGTCTTCGATGCTTTCGTAAATTTCACCTTCGTCGTCTAGTTCTTGCAAATTTTCAACCACTTCGATTGGTGCACCACTTCTAATTGAATAATCAATTAATTCATCTTTGGTGGCTGGCCAAGGTGCTTCTTCTAAATAACTAGCCAATTCTAAACTCCAAAACATAATTTTTAAAAAATTTGTGCAAATGTAGTTTTATACACGAAACTACCAAATCAAATAAAATTATCTTTTCTTAACTAAAAAAAATACGTTTGTAAAATGATTTACGAATTCAATAATAAGCAACCTTTAATTCACCCAACTTCATTTATTCATCCACAGGCAACGGTAATTGGTGATGTTATTATTGGTGCCCATGTTTATATTGGCCCACATGCTGTATTGCGAGGAGATTGGGGGCGAATTATAGTAGAAGATGGGTGCAATGTGCAAGAAAACTGCACCATTCACATGTTTCCAGGAGCAACTGTATTATTAAAAGAAGCTGCACATATTGGTCATGGTGCAGTAATACATGGTGCTACTATTGGTAAAAATTGTTTAATTGGCATGAATGCAGTAATTATGGACAATGCTATTATTGGAGACGAATGTATTGTTGGAGCTTTAAGTTTTGTGAATAATGATTTAATTTTTGAGCCTAGAAGTTTAATTGTTGGCAATCCTGCAAAAAAAATAAAAGAGGTAGATGAAAAAATGATTGCTTTAAAAACGCAAGGCACACAACTATATCAAGCATTGCCCAACATGATGCATGAAACTTTAAAGTTGATTAATTAAACAAACTTTATTCAACTTTCTATATATAATAACTCAAAATTGATTGATTAATTTACTTTCGCATCAAACTTTTTATTTTTAAGTATGGCTTCTCAATTACATGTTTACAATACACTTACACGCAAAAAAGAATTGTTCACTAGCATTACACCTGGTCGTGTAGGATTATATGTATGTGGGCCAACAGTATATAGCGAACCACATGTAGGCAATTTAAGAACCTTTTGTTCTTTTGATATGATATATAGATACCTCACTTTTTTGGGATATAAAGTTAGGTATGTGCGTAATATTACAGATGCAGGACATTTAACAAACGATAGGGGAGAAGGTGTGAATAGAATGGAAACGCAAGCAAAACTAGAAAGCTTGGAGCCTATGGAAATTGTACAAAAATATACAGTAAGTTTTCATAGAATAATGGATGCTTTCAACACCATCCCACCAACCATTGAACCCACTGCAACAGGGCATATTTTAGAACAAATTGAGTTGATTGAAACTTTGCTTGCAAATGGTTTTGCATATGTAGTAGATGGCTCGGTTTATTTTGATGTGAAAAAGTATAATGAAAGCCATGGATATGGAATTTTGAGTGGAAGAAATATTGAAGAGCTAATGGCTGGATATAGAGATTTAGACGGACAGGATGAAAAACGAAATTCAATCGACTTTGCATTATGGAAAAAAGCTAGCCCTGAACATATTATGCAATGGAATAGCCCTTGGGGCAAAGGATTCCCAGGTTGGCATTTAGAATGTAGTGCCATGAGTACAAAATATTTAGGCGAAACTTTTGATATTCATGGAGGAGGAATGGATTTGAAGTTTCCACATCATGAATGTGAAATTGCACAAAACACAGCAAGTTGTAATCACAGAGGAGCTAAGTATTGGTTGCATACGAATATGCTTAATTTTAATGGGCAAAAAATGAGTAAGAGTTTGGGAAATTCAATATTGCCAATGGAATTTGTTACAGGCAATCATCCATTGTTAGATAAAGGATATTCACCAAGTGTAGTTAAGTTTTTATTTTTGCAATCTCACTATTCATCAGAACTTGATATAAACATTAAAGGCTTACATGATGCTGAAAAAGGATTGAATAAGTTAATGGATGCTATAATAATAATTGAGGATTTAAAATTAAAAATTGAAAGTTTTGGGGAAACAGATTTAGATATTAAAATTAAAACATTAGCCCAAAGCTGCAAAGAGAGTATGGATGATGATTTTAATACTGCAAAAGCCATTGGTAGTTTGTTTGAACTAGCTACCATTGTAAACTCATTAAAGGGTGGACAAATCAAACCAAGTGAAATTTCTATAGCTGGGCTTGAAGTTTTAAAAAATACTTTGCATCATTATTTATTCGAAGTTTTTGGTTTAAAGAATGAAAATATTGCAGTTGCCAATAATAAATTAGAGGATACCTTGCAGGTTTTAATCAACTTACGAAAAGAAGCTAAGGCCAAAAAGGATTTTGTAACTAGTGATGCTATACGAAACCAATT
>JBMLOQ010000132.1:0-3437 GCA_049242885.1 Chitinophagaceae bacterium | reverse complement strand
ATGTTTGGCGAAGCTGTAAATACCCTACAACCCATCAAAGAAGCTGTGGCAACCTACGCTTCTAGGGCTGCTGAAAAACTGCGTAGGCAATACTCTGCAGCCAGTTACATAGGTGTATTTTTAGTAGCCAAGCAAAACGATTACAATGCCACTTACAAAAGAGGCAACACTATAAGCAGCTACACTATTTTGCCACAAGCCACCAGCCAAACCCAGCATTTTATAAAAGCAGCAGTAACCCTTGCCGAGCGTATGTATGTGCCAGGAACAACTTACAAAAAAGCAGGCGTAACCCTAAGTAATATTGTGCCAGATAATGCCATACAAGGAAATTTATTTGCTGCTCCGCAGGAAAACAATAATCGCTTACTAATGGATGTAATAGATAGTATAAATGCCAGCCAACGAAACGATATTTTAAAATTTGCAGCATCTGGCACAAATAGAGATTGGAAAATGAGGCAAGAACTAAGAAGCCCAAAATACACCACCCGCTGGGAAGATTTATTAGAACTAAAGTAAGTTTACAGCGAATAGATATTTAAGATTTTACCTTTTTATAGTGATAAAAGTCTTAGGGTATAGCCAAAGTGAACCTATAAAAATCCATCATAACCCTTGTGTGGTTAACTTCTTTTAGTGAAATTAAGTTTATTACCAAATCTTTCACAACTCTGCATTTAATTTGCAGCACTAAAATGGATGTAAAAAAAATATACTGCTTCTTTTCTTTGTTTCTATTAATGCTTACCACCAATAAAGTATGGGCACAAGTACGAAATAATGTAACCTACGATGGGCAAGGCAGGCCAATGAGTAATTTTAGAAACAAAGCCGATACTACATTTAAACGTAGAGATGTAAACGAAGATTCTTTAACTATTTTTTATACGCCTTACAATGGCCTTGGAATCAATAAGTTAGATAGCACCATTAATAACTTTTATAATTATTTTCCGCTACCGTCATCATATAATCATTTAGGAAATTTTGGCACGGCAGCTCGAAATTTAATTTTTAACACATCTAATAATGCAGGGTTTAGTAATGGTTTTAATAGTTTTGATATCTATAATTATAGCTTACAAAATACTAAACTCTATAATACCACACGTGCATTTACAGAATTGGCATATATGCTTGGCAGTGGTGCAGAGCAAATGATCAATGTATTACATACCCAAAATAAAAAGGATAATGTAAACTTTTCGTTGGAGTATCGTTTTATAAACTCCCCTGGTGATTATCAAAGCCAAAATGCAAACCACAATAATTTACGATTTACATATCAATACCAAAGCCCAAATAGAAGGTACAAAGCTGTAGCTGTGTTATTGAGCAATAAAAACCAAAGTAGTGAAAATGGAGGTTTGCAGAATCCTCGAAGATTAGACTCTGCAACCATTGGAAATCCTTATGAATTTGCCACACGAATGGGGCCAGGCGATTTTGCACGAAGAAGCTTATTTAGCACAGTAATAAACACTGGTAATATTCAAAAAAATAGCAATATCGTATTAAGGCAAAGCTACGATTTTGGTCAAAAAGATAGTATAGTTACCGATAGTGCAGTGTATATGTTGTTTTACCCAAGATTAAGAATACAGCACGAAATTCAACTTCAATCTCAAAGTGCCGAGTTTTTAGACCCCTATGCCGATAGCATCAAATACAAAAATTATTTTGGCTATTCGCTTACAAAAAGAAATGCTAGTATTAGGTTTATTGATGCTTTTAGCACCATACAAAACGAATTTTCGCTAATTTCTTACCCCGACAAAAAAAATAGCAATCAATTTGCAAAAGCTAGCATTACGCTACAAAATTTTAGTGGCACGTTTGCCGATTCGGTAAGCACCAATTTTTATAACTTACTGGTTGGTGGTGAATATAGAAACAAAACAAAAAACGGCATTTGGGATATTGATGCAGTAGCCCAACTTTACCTAACAGGTTTTAATAGTGGAGATTATGTTGCAAAAATTAGCCTTCAAAAACAACTAGGTAAAAATGGAGGAAGCTTGCAACTTGGTTTTCAAAACATCAATAAATCTGTAGGGTTTATTTACAATAGTTTATCTAGTTTTAGAGTTACAAATAGAGGCAATACAAGCAAAGAAAATAGCACCAAAATTTGGGCAAATTATATCAATCAAAAATTAGGATTACAATTAGCAGCCAATTATTATTTAGTGAGTAATTTTATGTATGCTGATAGTTTTTTTAAACTACAACAAGATGCCTCCTTAATAAATGTGTTGCACCTAAGTGGCGAAAAAATGTTTAAGCTTAAAAAAAATATTAATGCTTATGCCAATATAGATATACAACAAGCCACTGCCAATGCCCCCATAAATATACCTTTTGCTTTAGCACGACTACGAATTGCCTTTGAAGGTAATTTTTATAAAAACTTGTTTCTTAGCACAGGGTTGGAGATAAGATATACAACCAATTTTAAAGCAGCAGGCTACTCCCCTTTTATCAATCAATATTTGTACAACGATACTTACACCATTAGCAATAGGCCAGATGTACATTTGTTTTTCAACTTTAAAATAAAACGGTTTAAAGCCTTTGTACGTGTAGAAAATTTAAACACATTAATTCCACCAAGTGGGTTTAAATCGTACAATTTTGTGGTCGATAACTATCCCTCACAAACTGTATGGTTGCGATTGGGTATTTGGTGGAAATTTATAAACTAAAACACAAATTATGCTGCAAAAAATTAAAGCACAAATTCCTAATATTTTTACATTGCTAAATCTTGTTTTTGGTTGTTTAGCCATTGTAGCAACCTTACAAAATGGACTAATAATTTCAGATGGTGCTGTGCCAATAGATATTCCTGAAAAAATAGTATTTGCCTCTCTTTTTATTGCCATTGCAGCAGTAATTGACTTTTTTGATGGCTTTGTAGCCAGGCTTTTAGGTGCTAGTAGCGAAATGGGCAAGCAATTAGATAGCCTTGCAGATGTTGTAAGTTTTGGGGTTGCCCCAGGTATGATAGCTTTTCAATTTTTAAGATTAAGCTTTGCCCAAAATGCCGATGGCTTAGATACAGCAGTAATTTGGCTTTTACCAGCATTTTTATTGCCTTGTGCTGGTGCATATAGATTGGCTCGTTTTAATATAGATACTACCCAAAGCACAGGATTTAAAGGAGTGCCAATACCAGCAGCAGGTTTATGTATAGCTGCTTTGCCTGTAGTGTATGCCTATACTTCAAACAACTTTATTTATCACCTTTTAAAAAACCAATGGTTTTGGTATGGCATTATTGTAGCCTTAAGTTTTTTAATGGTGAGTACATTACCCATGCTTGCATTAAAATTTAAGAGTGTAACATTTAAAAAATTATTGCCCTTTATTATTGTTTTATTAGCAGGGATTTTAAGTTCTATTTTTATTGGCTGGGCAAGTATTGTTGTAGG
>JBMLOQ010000131.1:0-23731 GCA_049242885.1 Chitinophagaceae bacterium | reverse complement strand
CTGCTCGTCCAGGTTTTGTATATCCTTATTTGGTGCAATACAAAAATGTAGGTAGCACCACTATAAATGCAACTGCTAGTTTGCAATACAACAATGCTTTGCTTAATTACGATAGCAGTAGCAATAGTGCAGTTACTAATACAGGCACTCAACTAAACCTTGCTTTAAACAATTTTGCCCCAGGGCAAGAACGTAGTTATATAGCTTATTTTAGAGTAAAACCAAGTGGTAGTTTATTGGGGCAAGTTTTAAAAGCTTATAGCAATATAGCTGGTGGTGCAGCTACTGCAACTGATAGCACTAGAATTATTATTGGTGGCAGTTACGATCCTAACGATAAACTTTCTACACCACAACTTAGCACAACCCAAGTTGCAGAAGGGCAGTTTATAAACTACACCATTCGTTTTCAAAATACAGGCACCGATACTGCTTTTACAGTAGTAATTGCCGATACTTTAAATAGTTTATTACAAGCCAATACTTTTGAGTTTTTAGGTAGCAGTCATGCTTGCAAAACCACCATTCAAGATAATAAATTGTACTTTGAGTTTAGAAATATCTTGTTGCCCGATAGCAATGTAAATCTTATTGCTAGCAATGGTTTTGTAAACTTTAGAATTAAGCCAGTAAGCAGTGTAGTTTTAAATACAGTTATCCCTAATAAAGCAGCTATTTATTTCGATTACAACGAACCAATTATTACCAACACAGCTACAACAACTATTAGCAATACTATTTTACCAACACATTTATTAGGCTTTAGTGCTGCCTTACAAAGCAATAAAACCGTTTTATTGTATTGGAACACCACCAACGAACTAAATACTCAGTTTTTTGTGGTAGAGCAAAGCACCAATGGCAAAGATTTTACAACTTTAGAAACAGTATCTGCCAAAGGCACAGGCAACAACAGTTATTACACCAATAAAGTGTATATCAGTTTACCAGCAGAATTATACTATCGTTTAAAAACAATAGATAAAGATGGAAGTATAAGCTATAGCAACATCATAAAAATTAAACAAGCCATTGCAAATGGTTGGAGCATTGTAAACAATCCTGCCAAAGGGAAATTATTAATTGAAGTTAAAGACAAAAGCCTTCAAAACACCCAAGCTCGTTTGGTAAATGCTCAAGGGCAAGTGGTGCAAACCATTAGTTTACAAATTGGGTTTAACAATATTAATATTAGTAGCTTAAACAAAGGGTTGTATTATGTACAAACCAATCAAGGAACAAAGCAGGTTGTTGTTGATTGATGATTTGATTTACTATAATTATTTAATTGTAAAAGTTAATGTAAATTTTTGCAATCAGTTTTTGTATGCCAAAAATATCAATTCTTAAATTGTTAAACAGTATCCCCTATTTTTCTCACATAATATGTACAAAGTACATTTTAATTAATTTACCCCTTATTTTGCCACTCTTAGCAATCAAAAAAACTAATTAAATGAACTTTAGAAGTTATCATGTACCCTATGAGGTAAACAAAAACTATGCTAAAAAAGCAGCCTATTTTAGTATGGAGTTTGCCATTCATCAACCATTAAAAATTTATAGTGGTGGTTTAGGTTTTTTAAGTGGCTCGCATTTGCGTAGTGCTTATGAGTTAAACCAAAATATGATTGGAATTGGTATTTTATGGAAGTATGGTTATTATGATCAGTCACGCCATCAAGACCAAACCTTATTACCAGCTTGGATGGAAAAACAACCAAGTTTTTTAGAAGATACAGGCATTAAGTTTCAAATTCAAATACACGACCATCCAGTATGGGTAAAGGCTTTATACTTAAACCCAGAAACATTTAAAACAGCACCTTTATTTTTATTAACTACCGATTTACCCGAAAACGATCATGTATCTCAAACCATAACACATCGCTTGTACGATGCAAATGTGAGTACTAAAGTGGCACAATTTATTTTATTGGGTGTGGGTGGAGCAAAACTAATTGATGAATTAGGTTTTAATCCAGATGTATATCATTTAAACGAAGCACATGGATTATCTGCAGCATTCTATTTATTAAATAAATTTAAAAGTGTAAGCAAACTAAAAGAACATTTAGTATTTACTACACATACGCCAGAAGAAGCAGGAAACGAAAAGCATGATATTTACTTGTGCCATAAAATGAGTTATTTCTGTGGTTTAAGCATTGATGAAGTACGAAGGTTAACTGGCATTGAAGACGATCAGTTTAACCACAGCTTAGTTGCCCTTCGCTTTGCACGCAAAGCCAATGGTGTAAGTAAATTACATGGTGATGTAAGTAGAAAAATGTGGGGACATTACAGTGGCATTTGCCCTATTACATCCATCACAAATGCTCAAAATTATAGTTACTGGGCTGATGAACCATTATACCGATTTTTAGATAATAATAACGATGATGGTATAGATGATAGAAAATGGTATTTAAAGAAAAGAGCGTTTGAAACAGTTGCTGATCAAACAGGTAAAATTTTCGATCCTAATGTTTTAACTATTGTTTGGGCAAGAAGATTTGCTGGTTACAAAAGAGCAGATTTTTTAACACGAGATATGGAGCGTTTCGAGAAAATGATTACCAATACTAAATATCCAGTTCAAATAATTTGGGCAGGTAAACCATATCCTCTTGATTATCCATCTATTGATACATTTAACAATCTTGTACACCTTAGTAAGCATTATAAAAATGTTGCTGTATTAGTAGGTTACGAATTACTACTTAGCAGAAGATTAAAACAATGTGCTGATATTTGGCTTAATAACCCTCGAGTACCACGTGAAGCGAGTGGCACAAGTGGTATGACAGCAAGTATGAATGGTGCTATAAACGTAAGCACTGATGATGGCTGGATACCTGAATATAGCAAGCAAGGCGTAAATAGTTGGGTAGTTCCAAAAGCTGATTACGATAATATGAATGTGCACCAACAAGATGAGTACGATTTAAATACTTTGTACGATTTATTGGAAAATGAAATCATTCCAACCTATTATGACAATAAAGAGAAATGGCGTAGTATTCAAAAAAATGCTATGCAAGATGTTAGGGTTGAATTTGATAGCAATAGAATGGCACACGAGTATTACGAGTTAATGTATAAATAAATCTTTCATATTTAACAAAACTTAAAAATCCTTAGGCAATTGCTTAAGGATTTTTTTTGAGTATTAATTTAAAGCTTTTTAGTAATAAGAAAATTACAAGAAAGTAGCTACTTTAGCAAAATAAATTTTTTAAAATGAAAAAAAGCTATTTCCTTTTTGTTTTATTATCATTTTGTCTTTTTGCTTGTAATAATCTAAGAGAAGAAAATGAAATGGAAGAAGGTGAAGAAAACGAAAACCTGCTTGAACGCTATCAGCAAGAGTTTGACATGGTAAAAAACCCAACTACAGGAAAAGTACCTGAAGAAAAATTGTGGGAAGCCATTAGCTATACTAAAAATTTAAAAGAGAGCATGGCTCCATATTTTACAACAGAATCTAGTATATGGACAGAACGTGGCCCTTACTTTGATAGTGTAGGATCAAGCAATGGAAACAGAAGAGGAGCTGTAGCTTCAAGAACAGAAGGGTACACATCTGGTAGAATTAATAGTTTTATAGTTGATGAATTAGATGCTACTGGTAACACAGTTGTTTGTGGTGGAGTTAGTGGAGGAATATGGCGTTGTACCAATTTTTTAGCTGCTCAACCAAATTGGACGCCTGTAAACGATTTTATGAGTAACCTTTCTATATCTTCTCTTTGCCAAGATCCTAGCAATAAAAATGTTATGTATGCGGCAACTGGTGAACCATTTTTTAATCAGGGTGCAGTAAGAGGAACTGGTGTTTTTAAAAGTATTGATAGAGGTTTAACTTGGACATTATTAAGCAACACTGCTTATATACAAAGAAGCTTTAAAATTGAGTGCGATGCTAGTGGTAATGTATATTATGCCACTGGTGAATTTGGTTTATTAAGAAGTACTAATGGAGGCACAAGCTGGACAACTATCACCCCAACTGGAACCTCAAATGAATGTACAGATTTTGAAATAAGTAATACAGGAAGATTGCATGTTTCACTTGGTTTTTTTAGCTCAAGGGTTTTTCATAGATATACTGATAATCCTACAACTGTTACATCAAGCAGTTGGAATAGCAGTTTTGGTTTAAGAAATTCAACAGTAACAGCTCGAAGACTAGAAATATCTTGCTTGGGTAATATTTTATATGGCGTTACAACAAATAGTGCACATAATGTAGATAGCTGCTACAAAAGCACTGATGGTGGTGCAACATGGGTTTTGGCAAATCCATTTTCAGCCTATCCAACAGGCGTTACCAATACCCAAGGTTGGGTGAATTTAACGTTAATGATAAATCCAACCAATACAGATGAATTCATTGTTGGAGGCTTAGATGGTTATAGGAGCTATAACAGTGGCGAAAGTGTAGGCATATTTAGCTATTGGGTAAATAGTTCACCATATGTTCATGCAGATCATCACGCTATGAAATGGTGGTATGTTGGTGGTCAAGAAAGAATTTTGATTGCTGGTGATGGTGGCTTTTTTTATTCTACCAATGGAGGGGCAAGCTTTGAAGATAAAAACTACAATTTAAGAATAAAACAGTTTTATAGTTGTGCTATACATCCTACAACTTCTGATTATTTTTTAGCTGGTTCACAAGATAATGGCTCTCATCAATTAAAACAACCAGGCATGAGCTACTCTACAGAAGTTACAGGTGGAGATGGTTGTTTTAGTTTTATTGACCAGTTAAATCCTGAATTTCAGTTTACCACTTTTACTGGTAACAATCTAAGGAAAAGTTTGGATGGTGGCAACACTTTTGTAGGACATCAATTAAGTGCAAACGGAAGCTTTGTAAATCCTATGGACTATGATGCTGTTAACAAAAAACTATATGCAAATGAAGGTGATAAAAAATTTATTCGTTGGAACAATCCAACTACTAATGCAACTCATAATGTAACTGTATTTACAATGAACAACACTTTCAATGGCACACCTACAGCATTTACGGTATCGCCATATTCAGTTGCAAACAATACAACATTATTTGTGGGTACAAATACAGGAAATTTATTTAAAGTTACAAATGCTGATAATGTAGCCAACAGTGCCGCAGCAGAAGCAAATACTACTGAAATTGGCAATGGATATTTATCTTTTGGCACAATAAAATGTATTGCAATAGGCACTACAGAAAATCATATTACCGTAACTTTTACCAACTATGGCATTAGCAAAGTTTTTACTACTACAAATGGGGGTACAACTTGGGATATAATTGATGGTAACTTACCAGATATGCCTGTTCGTTGGGCAACCTATTTACCTGGCAACAATAATAAATTGTTACTAGCTACAGAAGCAGGCGTTTTTTACAACAATACAGCATTGGGTGCCGCTACACAATGGTTGCCAAGCCCAGGATTTCCTTTAGTTCGTACTGATATGTTTAGAATAAAAGCCAACGACAATACTATTGTAGCTGCAACTTATGGTAGAGGATTATGGACAGCCAATCTTTCACAAGTTCTACCACTAAGAGATATTCAATTATCAGCTACAAGCAATAAAGAAAATATGGTAAACCTAGAGTGGAAAGGTATTGATGCTACTGTTAATGTAAAATATATTGTACAAGCGAGTAGCGATGGTGTAAAGTTTTATGATATTGCCAATACCAATTTATTAAAAACTACACACCAATATAATCAACCAATTATGTATTATAGAGTGGTAGGTAAAGAGGCAAATGGCAAAGCAATTTTTTCTAATATAATACAAGTAAAGTCTAACAAAAGCATTAAGCAAGCCTTTGAAATAAACTTAAATTCTAATCCAATTGTAAATAATGGTGGGTTTAATATTACAAGCACTCAAAACAGTTCAATAGCTTGGCAAATATTTTCGATTAATGGTGCAGTTGTACAACAAGGAAGAACATCGGTACTTACAAATAGTACACAACAAATTAGGTTTAACAGTGCTGCATTATCATCTGGTACTTATGTACTTAAAGTAAGCAATAACAATAATTTTAGCGTGAGCAAAAAATTTGTAAAGCAGTAAATTAATGAATATCAAAAAATTTATAACCCATATAAAGAGAGGCTTTATTGCAGCCTCTCTTTTATGCTTTTGGAACAATGGTGTTGCACAATCAAAACAAAAAAATATTATTCAACCAATTTATTTTGTAGAAACAATAAGCAACCCAGGTACTATTGCAGTGGATGCAAATGGCAACCAACTAACCCCATCTAAATTATACAGCTATCAACTGTATATTCAAAGTTTAAGTAATCTAAAATATAAGATACATTCAATACACATAAATTACAAAAAGTTTGATTTTATATTAGATTCTACAATTCTAAATTCTAAATGCATTGGTATTACTAATGCTTTAAGTGACAGCTTATGTATAAAACCAAATTCAAGTAATGCCGTAATTAAGCAAATTAATTTTTCGAGTTCGACAATACCAAAAAGACCAAGATTACAAAGATTAGTTATTGGAATAAAGCAAAAAAGTAAACTAAAATATTATACGTTTTATATTCCTATTACTACAATCTCCCCTTTGGTTGAATTTCAATAGTTAAATTTTTTAACTTAATTATTTAAGCTTCAACCTTATTTTCGTGGCATGTTCGCTTATTTAAAAGGATTATTTGTTCAAAAAACACCTTCAAAGGTGGTAGTTGATGTAAATGGTGTAGGATATGATGTTCAAATTAGTATTCAAACTTATGAACATATAGTAGAACTAGAAAAAGGCACACTTTACACGTATTTGCATATCACAGAAAATGGGCAAACACTTTTTGGTTTTTTCGACGAAAAAGAAAAAGAAATGTTCCTTCATTTGATTAGTGTTTCAGGGGTTGGAGCAGCAACTGCAAGGATGATGTTGTCTAGTATGAAACAATCGGAAATTGCAAAATACATTGTTCAAAGCAATTTGGTTGAATTGGTAAAAATTAAAGGAATTGGTAAAAAAACTGCCGAGTTATTAGTGGTAAGTTTGAGAGATAAATTGGTGCATTTGTTAAACGATGATAATCAAGCAGTCTCATCAACTCCTATAAATGGTCAAAATAGTGATGCAGTTATAGCTCTTGTTGCTTTGGGAATAGCCAAACCTATGGCAGAAAAAGCAGTACAAAAAGTGATTTTTACAAATTCTAACCTATCATTGCAAGACATAATTAAACAAGCATTAAAAAATATTTAGCTTATAGAAAAACTTTACCTCACTAAGGTTTTAAATTCTTGAAAAAAATTACTGCTTCAGTTCACAAAATTATCATCGGCATTTGTTGTATTTGCTCGATGAATTTTTTATTTGCTCAAACTACTACTAGCACCAAAGATACTAATGCACTTCGTTTTCCTTTGCAAGATAGAAGAGGCGACTTTCTTACCTGGAAAAACAAAAATGCTTTTGATATTAGCGATACATCATTTATTAATAAATCAATTGAGTATGATGGCAAAACCAAACGCTATTACATAGTAGAGAAAATTGGAAATAGAACTTACCGAAAGCCTACTTTTTTAACCTTTCAAGAATTTTACGCTATTAAAGCAAAGCAAGAAGAAACGGCTTACTTTAAATTAAGAGCAGATGCATTAACCCAGTTAAACAAAAAGCAAGAACGACCTCGTACTCGAGTTTACGATAAATTATTTGATAGAACCTTTGGTTTAGGAAACATTGCACCAGGTGCCGATCAAGCCATAAACAATGCAAAAAGTCAATTCAACGATACAAAAAACAAAATAAAATCGGCAGGAGATTCGGCAAAAAATGCTAAAAATTTACTAAAAAAAGCAATTGGTTCTTTTATAGACATTAAACCCACTGGAAATATTGATATTTTAATGGGCTATCAAGGCTTGTATACTGCCAATCCAACCATTCCAGAACGTGCAAGAAGCACAGGTGGTTTTGATTTTGACATGAATGCCAATGTAGGCTTAAATGCCAATATAGGCGATAAGCTTAGATTGCCAATTAACTATAATACCTTAGCAAATTTTGATTATTTAAATCAAATTAAACTAGATTATAAGGGTAGTGACGATGAAATTTTAAAAAGTATTGAAGCTGGTAACATTGCCTTTCAATCAAAAGGTACACTCATACCATCTGCTCAAAATTTATTTGGTATAAAAACCACCTTGCAATTTGGAAAACTTTTTGTTACAGCAGCTTTGGCCAACCAACGTAGCCAACGCCAAAATCAAACCTTACAAGGTGGTGCTGCTCTAACTAAATTCAGAAAAAAACTAAGCGATTACGAAGAAAATCGTCACTTTTTATTGGGGCAATATTTTAAAGGTAATTACAACAATGCTATGAGTAAATTACCAGTTGCAACAAGCCAATTTCAAATTCAAAGAATTGAAGTGTGGGTTACGAATAGAAATGGAGCAACTACCGATACTAGAGATGTTGTAGCGTTAATGGACTTAGGCGAAAATGCTCCCAACAACCCCAATATCTCAAGCCTTACCAGCAGGCTACAACCAGATAATGGAAGTAATAATTTATATCAAAGATTAGTAAACAACCCAAACAATCGTATTTCATCTAGCATTAATAGCAATTTACTTGGCCTAGGGTTAACTCCTGTAAATGATTACGAAAAAACCTTTGCACGTAAACTTAATCCAAACGAATACTTTTTTAATCCTCAAGTAGGTTTTATTTCTTTAAATACTTTTTTACAACCCGATGAAGTTTTAGGCGTTGCTTATGAATACACTTATAATGGAAAAGTGTATAAAGTAGGAGAATTTAGCCAAGAAATTGCATTAGATACATCTACAAGAAGCAGTGGTGTACAAAAAGTATTGTTTCTTAAAATGCTTAAAGCTACTAGTGCAAGAGTAAATTTACCAATTTGGGGATTGATGATGAAAAATGTGTACACCCTTGATATGGCAAATGTAAGCCGCGAAGGTTTTATGCTTAATGTAATGTACGAGCAACCAAGTGGTGGTTTAAATAGATATTTACCAGAAAGTGATGCAGCAGTTGATGGAAGACCACTTATTGCATTATTAAATTTAGATAGGCTAAATAATAGAAACGACCCACAACCTGATGGCCAATTTGACTTTGTAGAAAACTTTACAGTTGTGCCACAATACGGTCGAATTTATTTTCCTGTATTAGAACCTTTTGGTAGAGATTTAGAAAGTAGAGCCTTTACAACCCCTCCAATGGCTGCAGTTAAAAGTAAGTATATTTTTAGCCAACTATACGATAGTATCAAAGCTATTGCACAAACCTATGCCAATGTGGATAGATTTGTAATGGAAGGACAAGCAAAAGGTAGTGGTGGAAGTGATATATACCTTGGTGCATTTAATATTCCTCCAGGAAGTGTGCGAGTAAATGCTAATGGACAAGCTCTTGTAGAAGGGCAAGATTATACCATTGACTATAATTTAGGAAGTGTAAAAATTTTAAATCAAGCAATCATAAATAGTGGTGTACCAGTAAATGTAAGTTACGAAAACAACGGTTTTCAAGGATTACAACAAAGAGGCTTTTTAGGTATAAGGTTAGATTACAATGCTAGCAAAAAATTACAATTAGGAGCTACCATGACTCGCATAAACGAGCGTCCATTTTTTACAAAAATGAATATTGGCGAAGATCCTGTAAGAAATACGTTGTATGGTGTAGATTTTAGTTACAGAAGCGAACTTCCTGGACTTACAAGATTATTGGACAAACTACCATTTTACAGCACCAAAACTATGAGTAGTATTACTGCTTATGGAGAAGGAGCCTATTTTAAACCTGGTCATCCACCACAAATTGGTGAACGAGAAGCCGGATTAATTTACTTAGATGATTTTGAAGGCACAAGAAATAGCTTAGACCTTCGTTTTCCTCTGGTAGCATGGAATTTAGCTACAACTCCACAAGGCAATCCCAAATTTCCTGAAGCATCATTAACCAATAATTTAGATTACAATCGCAATCGTGCTAAATTAGCATGGTATCAAATAGAACCAAATTTACAAGATAGAAACGCAACTAATAATCCATTGCGTAGAGACTTGAATGAACTTAGCGACCCTCGAACTCGTTTAGTGTTTACTAACGAATTGTTTCCTCAGCAAACAACCAATATCACCAATACACAAACTCAAACATTCGATTTAAGTTATTATCCAACAGAGCTTGGGCCATATAACGTCGAAACTAGAGCTTCACAAGTAAATGCAAATGGAAAATTATCTAATCCAAAAGCAAGATGGGGTGGTTTAATGCGTAGCATAGACCAAACAGATTTTGAAACCAACAACTTTGAATTTGTTGAATTTTGGATGCAAGACCCATTTATAAAAAATCAAAGCAGCAGTGGTGGAAAAATGTTCTTAAACCTTGGTAATATTAGTGAAGACATTGTAAAAGATGGAAAACGTTTTTATGAAAATGGTATGCCAACACCTACATCACCAGCAGGGGTTGATAGTAGTGGTGTTTGGGGTAAAGTACCAGTAAATCCTATTCAAGTAACCAATGCATTTAGCAACGACCCCAATGATAGACAATTTCAGGATGTTGGGTTAGATGGATTAGACGATGCAGCTGAAAGAAGAAAACGAAGTGATTATTTAAACACATTAGCTGCAAATTTTGGCACAGCTTCTCCTATTTACAGACGTGCCTTGCAAGACCCTAGCAACGATAATTATGTATGGTTTAGAGATGCTAGTTTTGATGCTAGCAATGCAGGTATTTTAAATAGGTATAAAAATTACAACAATCCACAAGGCAATTCACCAGTGGCTGATGGTGGAAGTACTTTTTCGCCAGCAACAACTTTATATCCTGATAATGAAGATTTAAATAGAGATAATACACTAAACGAAACAGAAGAATATTATGAATACCAAGTAGATCTTGCACCAGGCATGGATGTTGGCAATACAAAATATATTACAGATAAAAGAGCTGTAACTGTAAGATATGTAAATGGAAGTAGCGGTGTAGAAAATTGGTATTTATTTAGAGTGCCAATAAGAGAATTTACAGGAAAGGTAGGTAACATTCCAGATTTTAAAGCCATCCGTTTTATGCGTATGTATTTAAGTGATTTTGAAGATAGTGTTACTTTGCGTTTTGCTCGTTTAGATTTAGTACGCAACCAATGGCGTCAATTTACCTACAACCTTGATACAACAGGCTCATATACGCTATTAAATAAACCCAATACTACCTTTAACACGCTTGCTGTAAACCTCGAAGAAAACAGTGCAAGGCAACCGGTAAATTATGTAATTCCTCCTGGAATAGAACGTGTACAAGCTTTGAGTAATAACGGCGTAAATATTTTACAAAACGAGCAAGCCCTTAGTATGAGGGTTAGAAACTTAGATAAAGGAGATGCTCGTGGCGTTATAAAAAATGTAAATATTGATGCACGACAGTTTGGTAAACTAAGCATGTTTGCACATGCAGAAAGTGTTCCAAAATTTACTGCCATTAAAGATGGTGAAGTAAACCTTGTAGTACGTATAGGTCAAGATTTTTTAAATAACTATTACGAAATTAAAATACCACTTAAGGTTACACTTCCTGGTATTTATACCAAAACAGATAGCTCTTTAAGAAAAGTATGGCCTGCACAAAATGATTTAGATTTTCAATTACAAGATTTAATTAAACTAAAATTAAGAAGAAACAATAGTGGTACAAGCGTTGCAACAATTTATAGAGAAATAGTTGGCAATAAAACCTTTAGCTTATTAGGAAATCCAAACCTAGGAGAAATAAGAGGTATTTTTATAGGAATGGAAAATGCCAAAAGTAATTTACCTATAAATGCTGAAGTATGGGTTAATGAGCTTAGACTTTCTGAAATAAATGAAACAGGAGGTTTTGCAGGTTTAGGTAGAGTTGATTTAACCTTGGCCGATTTAGGTACTTTTAGCTTAAGTGGCAATTTCCACACACAAGGTTTTGGTGCTTTAGAAAGTAAAATTCAAGAACGCCAAAGAGATAATCTTACTCAATTTGATGCTTCCTTAAATATTGATGCTGGAAAATTATTACCTAAAAAAGCCAATATTTCTTTGCCTGTTTTTGCTAGTGTTAGCAAAACTATACGTACACCACAATTCGATCCTTATGATCAAGATGTATTGTATAATGATAAAATTAATGCTGCCAATACGCAACGAAAAAAAGATAGTATTAAAAATGCAGCAGCCGATCAAACAACCATAAAAACAATCAATCTTACCAACGTAAGGGTAAACCCAGGTGCAAAAACTAAATTATGGAGCTTATCAAACTTTGATGTGAGCTTTAATTATACTCAAACTATTACGAGTAGCCCTACAATAGAAGAAAATAAAATTGATAAATACAGAGCCAATATTGGCTATAATTTTCAAACTCAAAGTAAGTTTGTAGAACCATTTAAAAAATTGATTAAGTCTAAAACAAAATGGTTTGATTTGGTTAAAGATTTCAACTTTAATCTTATACCATCACAAATAATGGTTCGAGCTGATATTAATAGACAAATGGGTAGGTTTATTCCAAGAATTGTAAATACAGATATTACATCTACCAAAGTACAACGTGTAGATACAACTTACGATAAATTTTTTACGTTTGATAGAATGTACACCATGCGTTGGGATTTGAGTAGAAGTTTAAACTTTGATTTTAATGCAACTAACAATGCTCGTGTTGACGAACCTTTTGGATCTTTAGACACTAAAGCCAAAAGAGATACTGTGAGAAGAAACTTTTTTGATGGAGGAAGAAATACCAACTACTCACAAAAAGCCATTGCTAGTTACACTGTTCCTTTTGCAAAATTCCCAATTACAGAGTGGATTACTGGCCGCTATGGTTACACCACCACTTACAATTGGATTGGAGCAAGTTTAGTACAACGATTAATGGGTAATACTATTGAAAATAGTCAGGAAAATAACTTCACAGCACAGTTAGATTTTACAAGATTATACAGCAAAAGTAGGTTGTTAAGAAACTTAGATATTCCAAATACACCAAAACAACCAGGGCAACAAATAAATCAAAATCCATTAGGTAAACCTTTGCCAACAAAAGCAGAAGTAACTAAAGGATTAACTGGCAAAAAACGTAGTGATGCTATTGCTAAATGGCGTAAGCAAAAGAAAGATCAACGCTATGCTTTGGCAATGCAAAAGCAAAATCAACCTGTTGAAATGAGTGGTGTAACTCGTACTGTAGGAAAGCTTTTAACCATGCTTAAAACAGTGCAAGTAAACTATGGTGAAAATTATAGAAGTCGTATTCCAGGGTTTATGGATAGTACACAATATATTGGACAAAATTTCAAAAGCAACCAACCTGGTTTGGATTATGTTTTTGGAAGACAACCAGATACTTCATGGTTAAATCGCAAAGCAGCTCAAGGATTATTTTCTAGAGATAGCACGTTTAATTTATTTTTTAGACAAAACTATGAACAACGTTTAAACATCACTGCACAACTAGAGCCAATAAGAGAATTTACAATTGATTTAACCTTTGAAAAATCATTTTCAAAAGAATACTCACAATTATTTAAAGATACTATTTCAAACAATCAAAGCAATTTTAAACAACACTTAAATCCATTTGCAAGTGGTGGCTTCAGTGTAAGTTATGTAGCATTTAATACACTTTTCGAAAGTGTAAATCCCAATGAAATCAGTAGCACTTTTAAAACCTTCCAAGCCAATAGACAAATTATTTCAAACCGACTTGCACAGGAAAATCCATATTGGGTTACAGGTGGAGGAACAGTTGGTGCAGATGGTTATGCAACAGGTTATGGACGACACAGCCAAGACGTTTTAATTCCTGCATTTATTGCAGCTTATACAAAGCAAGATCCTAACAAAGTATCGCTTATACGTCAAAATAATAGTAGAATTAATAACAATCCTTTTAGTGGTATTATTCCTCGTCCAAATTGGCGATTAAACTATACTGGATTAAGTAAAATTCCTGCTTTGGCAAGTAAGTTTAGTGCTATCAATCTTAGTCATGGCTATCAAGGTACATTAAGCATGAATAGTTATACAAGTGCTTTGCAATTTGCTGATCCTTTTAGAGCTGGTGCACCTCAGTTTATTGATACAGTAAGTGGCAACTATGTTCCATTTTTCTTAGTGCCAAATATTACTATTCAAGAATCTTTTCAACCATTAATTGGTATTGATATTACTACAACTAAACAATTAAATTTAAAGTTTGAATATAAGAAAAGTAGAACTCTAAGTTTAAGTTTGGTCGACTATCAACTTAGCGAAACCAATGCTACAGAATGGACTATTGGTGGTGGCTTTAGAACAAGAGATGTTAAGATTCCAGGATTTTTAAGATTTTTATTTAAAAACGCAAAATCGCTACAAAACGATTTAAATGTAAAACTTGATTTAAGCATGAGAGATGAAGCTACTAGTAATAGTAGGCTAGACCAACCTAATGCTTATGGTACTGGAGGACAAAAAGTAATAACTATACAACCAAGTATTGATTATGTGTTAAATAATAGAATAAACATTAAACTATTTTTCGACCAACGAAGAGTAATTCCTTACATACAAACCTCTGCACCAAATAGCAATACAAGGGCAGGTGTACAAGTGAGAATTTCGCTGCAATAGTTTTTGTTACTTAATTTATTAAAAAATGCTACAAGCCTCGTAAGCCGGATTCTGTTTTTACACTATCATTTATCTTGTGTATTTATTACTAAATACATCTAATGCTGCCTACCCCAATGCTTAATTTACTTACGTAAACATTTAAACGAGCAGTTTAAAAAAGCATTTATACGTGGCATTGCAACACCTAAGGTTTACCCATAAAATATATTACTATACTTTATCGTAGGCTTTTACTCTACATTTTCACCTTTTCCCTGCTGTACAGCAAGGTAGTTATTTTCTGTGGCACTTTCTGTTTCTTATTACTAAGAACCTGGCTATTCACCAGTAGGTTGCTCTGTGTTGTCCAGACTTTCCTTACAGTTTTTCACTGCACGATAGTTCGGGCCTGTAGCAAAGCAAAAGTAGCAGTTTTAATTGATGTTGATATTTAAACTAAACACAAAACATTTTAACATTCTAAAGCACTAAAAAATATCGCAGGCAAATAAGCGTTTAAACAAAAAAAGCTGTAACATGATTATTGTATTATTAATTACAATCTTTCTGTTTGCAGGGTTATTTTTCACAAAAAAAACCGTTTGGCAATCAAGCAAAGGCCAAACACAAGTTTCTTTGAACGAAAGTTTTTTTTGCTGGTTTACCAGCAAAGATTTTGTGCAAAATGCTCAAAACAGATGGGTGTATGCATTTAGCAATTTAACCAATGTATTACTATTAGTATGCTTTATGGTTATTTTAGCTAGTTGTGCCATTTTGGTACTTAGCCTAGCGTAATTAATTTACAACCCAATTTTGAAATAATTACTAACTAAAAAGTTAATAATTTGGGTTTAAATTAAATTTTAAACTCCAATTCCTATTTTTACCGCCAATTTTAAATTTTGTGAGCAAGAAAACTGTATTTTTTTTAATAATATCTATCATTTTCATAGATCAATTTTCAAAGATTTATGTAAAGCTAAATTTTTTACCAAGTGAAACTGTAAATGTTATTGGTGATTGGTTTCAGCTTCATTTTGTAGAAAATGAAGGCATGGCTTGGGGCTGGAAATTTGGTGGAGATTTTGGTAAAATCTTACTTACACTTTTTAGATTAGGAGCTGTAATTTGGGGTACTTTTTTAATTAGAGATTTTATAGAAAAAAAATACCACAAAGGTTTTATTATTTGTGCAGCCCTAATTTATGCAGGTGCTTTGGGTAATCTTATTGATAGCATGTTTTATGGGTTAATATTTGATAGTTCATGTTTATCTAATGGCAAAAATTGTTATGTATTAGCCAATGCTTTTGCTGGCAAAGGTTATAGTAGCTTTTTACATGGCAAGGTTGTAGATATGCTCTATTTCCCATTGTTCAAAGGCACTATACCTAGCTGGTCTCCTATTTGGAATGGCGAGCCATTTATATTTTTTAGTCCTGTTTTTAATATTGCCGATGCCTCCATATCAATAGGAGTAATTACGATTTTTGTTTTTCAAAATTGGTTTTTTAAAAAAGCAGAAAATACAGCACCAAAAACTGTTGAAACAAATATTGTAGTTGATGATAACACACAAGTAATGTAAACCCATCTACAAAGTTTTATCATCTTTATATGCCCATAAATGCAAGCAAGCATAGGTTTTGTAGGGCGACCATTTTTTTGAAATTTCCAACATCTTCAACTTCATTTCTTTTTTGTTTTCTGTTGGTAGTTTATACAATTTTATCATTGCTTGTTGAATGCCTAAATCGTCAACAGCAAAAACATCTTCTCTTGCAAGGGTAAACATTAGCAACATTTCAACTGTCCACTTCCCTACTCCTTTTATTTCAGTTAGCAATTGTATTATTTCTTCATTATCTAACTTATGCAAACTTTGGTCTGTAATTTTTTTTTCAATACAAAAATTACAAACATTATATACATAGTTTATTTTGGCAAAACTCAATCCTATGCTTCTCAACTCTTCTTCAGTTTTTTGCAAAACATTTTTTGGAGTAATAGTTTTGCCTTTAAACAAATCCAAAAATCTTTTATAAATTACATCTGCAACCTTGGTACTTAGCTGCTGTCCCATAATACTTCTAATCAACTGTAATGGGATATTCTTTTTAAATTCAAGGGTAAATAACTCATCTCCAATAATAGATGCCATTTTTGAATCTTTATACAAATGCTTTTTATAACTCATTCTCCAAAATTGTATTACAAAAGCTTCAAATCCAAAAAATGGATGATTTACTTTTTACATTAATTTAAGAAATTTAAAAAAAGGTGAGTGCATAAAAAAATCATACCAATTTTCAACAACTATATATTTGCACCTTACCAATAATAAAAAAAGAATTCATGTTTATAGAGCCTAATATTAGTGGAGAAAGAAGAGGTTGGATAGAAGTAATATGTGGCAGCATGTTTAGTGGTAAAACAGAAGAATTAATACGTCGTTTAAAAAGGGTAAAAATTGCTAATTTAAAAGTTGAAATTTTTAAACCAGCAATTGATACAAGATATGATGAAACCCAAGTAGTTAGCCACGATGCTAATGCAATACAAAGCACCCCTATAGAAAACTCACAAACCATTTTATTAATGGCTAATGATGTAGATGTTGTAGGAATTGATGAAGCCCAATTTTTTGATGCCGAAATTGCAAAAGTTTGCGAAACATTGGCTCACAAAGGCATTAGGGTAATTGTTGCAGGATTAGACATGGATTATCTTGGGCGACCTTTTGGACAAATGCCAAACCTTTTAGCTGTTGCAGACTATATAACTAAACTACATGCCATTTGCGTACAATGTGGCAATATTGCCAATGTGAGCTATAGAAAAACAAGTCAAGAGGGACAAGTATTACTTGGCGAAAAAGATATTTACGAACCGAGATGTAGGGTTTGTGCCGCAAAAAAATAGACTTCTATTTTTTTCAAACTTAAAATTCGGTTAAATATAACTAATGTATTAAAATTTTAATTAGGTTCACTTTTACTTTAAAATAAGCCCAAGAATTACCAGGATAAATTATTTATAAATGAAGAAAATTTCTATGCTCCTTTTGGGAGTTTTTGCTCTGGCTACCTCATTGATTTCTCAATCAAGAATTGGAAAAACACCACAATTCAAAAAAAATGTTTCAAACAATCTTAGTGTAAGTTCTAAAAAACATAGATGCTATACGGCAGAAGCTATGAAAGCTTTTGAGGCATCACACCCAAATGCAATCAATACTACTCAATTCGAAAACTGGCTGAGCCAAAAAAATATTCAAAGAAAAAGTACAATTACAAATGGCACAGAAGGTACAATTACAAATTATGTATTACCAATAGTTTTTCATATTGTGCACAATGGAGAAAGTGTAGGTACTGGCACCAATTTATCTCAAGCAGTTGTTTACGCTCAACTAGCTCAAATTAATAGAGATTTTCAAAACCTTAATGGCAGCATTTATGGTGTTGCTTCTACAACAGGAATTCAGTTTGCTTTAGCCACTCAAAATGCTAGTGGAGCAACCTTAGCTGAACCTGGAATTGATAGAATTAATAGAAATACAAGAGGTTGGACTGCACCCCCTTTTGATGCTACTGGAACTTATTGGGACAATACAGTTAAAGCTAATAGTATTTGGGATCCATCACGCTTTGTAAATGTTTGGATTGCCAATTTGGCAACAGGAAATGCAAATACCGAAGTATTAGGTATTGCAACTTTTCCTGCTAGTTCTACACTAACTGGTTTAGACAATTTAGAAACCAATAGTACTGCTGGTGTTACAATTGAAGTAACAACTGTAGGTAGTTCATTATTATCGCCAGATTGTGGAGCAACAAACCAATTTGATATGGGACGAACTGTAACCCATGAGCTTGGACATTTTTTTGGTTTAAGGCATATTTGGGGTGATGGAACACAATGCAGCAATGCTAATGATTATGTTGCCGATACCCCTACACAATTATTTGATAACTCTGGAAAACCAATACATCCAAAACCCAATACTTGTGGTACACTAGACGAAATGTTTGATAACTATATGGATTATAGTGACGACCAAGTAATGACAACTTTCACCATGGGGCAAGTGGATAGAATGCAAACTGTAATGGCTAATAGCCCCAGAAGATTAAGTTTAGCAAGCTCAACAGTTCCAAAAGTTTTTCCTTCAAATGCATCTAATGCTATTGGTTTTACAAATTGCACTGGCCAATTTGTTGTAAGAGAAGAAGGCAATACTGGAAATACAAATAGATATAGAGATTATAGTATTCCTCTAGCAATAATGGCTGGTGCAACAGGTAATGCAACCATTACCATAACAACAGCTTTAATTAGTGGCGTTCCTTTAGCTGTAAATGGAGTAGATTATCAAATTTTAACGCCAACAGTAACTGTGGGTACTGGTGATTATGCAAAAAATGTAATTGTAAGAGTAATTGATAATGCACAAGTAGATGCTATACGTGGAGTTCAAATTGGTTACACAATTAGTGGATCTGGAGTAACTAATCATAGCACCAATCAAACTTTAAATTTTTATATTACTGATAATGATAATGTTTATGTAGGCAACAACACTACCAACGCCCTTTTTGAAGATTTTAGTGCTGGCACAAAACCTACAGGTTGGGGTTTTTATAAATCTTCAGCTTATACTAGTGAGTTTGTGGTAGGTACAGCAGGTAATGCTGGTGGCACATCACCAAATGCTTATGTAAGCAGCACCCCTTCTGCAGCAACACCTCTAAATACTTATTCAACTTCCTCCACTGGTGTATATGCCTTGTTAGAATCTCCACTTATTGATGGTGGTAGATTTTCTAGCCTTGGCAATTTAAATTTTAAATATGGAATTAAAGGAAGAACTTATAGCAACAGTACAGGTACAGGGCATTATGGGCTATTGTTATTTACAAATGACAGTGATCCAAACTATTCCTTAGGAACTTATGGCACAACTAGTGGAGCAACAGGTTATGGACCTTGGGCAAATACCACTACAACCCAGTTTAATACTGTAAACACTTCGTCTGCTGCATTTAAAAATTATAGATTTTATGTAGATTTTTATTTCGAAGTTTCAACGGCATCTAGTGCTAGCAACCCAGGTTTAAATATTGACGATGTTGTACTACCTGCTACTCCTTTTGGCATTGAATCTGCTGTAAAAAATAGCTATACGTTTAATATTCAACAAAATCAAAATCACAGTTTCCGAACAAATGATGCAACAAACAAAACTATAGCAGCAATTTTACCTGTGTCTGGTAATGTAAGCAATGTTGTTGCCAGCATTACAGAATCTGGTAACGATAGACTGAATTTTTTAACTGGAAGTACAAATTATTTACGCAGTAGAAAAGTACTTAAAATTGTTCCAAGTGCAACAGATAATACAACACAAATTACAGTTACTTATTATCTTACACAAGCAGAAGCTAGTATTTGGGGATCTGCTGTACCTAATCTTAAATTAATGAAAATTATAGATGGTGTGAGTTTAAGTGGAAACATAAATACAAGCAATGCAACCATTGGCACAACTACCTATTTAGATAGAATGACTGCTGATGGATATGCATCTTATACTGCTACATTTACTGGTTTTGGTCAATTTGTATTGGTTGAGCAAGGGGCAGTTTTACCACTTCAATGGGGTAGTTTTACAGGTAATATTGTAGAGCAAAAAACAAAAATAAACTTTACTACATTTAATGAAATAAACGTAAAATATTTTGAGGTAGAAAAAAGTATTAATGCAATTGAGTTTAAATCAATTGCTACTTTAAAAGCTTTAAATGGTTCAACAAATAACTATCAAACTATAGATGCTTCCATTAAGCCAAACAACAAATATTATTATCGTTTAAAACAAGTTGATAATGATGGCAAATTTAGCTATAGCAATACCATTACAGTAATGTACTTAGCAGATGGAAGTTTTGTTAATGTTTATCCAAATCCAGTAAAATCAATGCTTACAATACAATTAAATGATGTAAGCAATGGAGAAACAAAAATTTCTATTGCCACAACAGAAGGCAAAGTTATTTATCAATCAAAGGTAAATACAGGTACCTCACAAATTAATACAAGTAACTGGAGCAAAGGGGTTTACGTTTTAAAAGTTATAAAAAATGAAAAACAAACTGTAACAAAAGTGATTAAAGAATAACAATAATAAATTACTCACATAAAAAACCAATAAGCAACCACTTATTGGTTTTTTTGTTAGCTCAGCCCTTCAATTCTACTATATTAGCAACTCAATTATTGCTGCATGTTTAGTAAACTTCCAATTTCAAAAGCTGCTGCCATTGGCATACTAGTTTCAGCACTAGGCTTTTTTGTAGATATTTATGATATGATGATTTTTTCATCTATTAAAGAAAAAAGCTTCACAGCATTAGCTTTATCAAATGATAATAATGAATGGACAATTTACACCAGAGATATTCTCAATTTTCAAATGATAGGTATGCTTATTGGTGGATTTTTATGGGGCACGATTGGTGATAAATTTGGAAGACTAAAAGTACTTTTTGGAAGTATTTTTATGTATAGTGTTTTTACTTTCTTAAATGCTTATGTAAGCAATGTTGAACAATATAAATGGTGTAGGTTTTTTGCAGGAATTGGATTAGCTGGAGAATTAGGAGCTGGTATTACTTTAGTTACTGAGCAAATAGACAAACGCTTTCGTGGCTTTGCAGTTGCCATTGTTGGCTGTATTGGAATGTTTGGTGCCGTAACTGCAGGGTTAATAAACTCACTTAACATTAGCTGGAAATTTGCCTATATTTTAGGCAGTGTGATGGGTTTGGGCTTACTAATTCTTAGAATTGGGGTTATTGAAAGTGGCTTGTTTAATAGCATGAAAGAAGATAATAAAATTGATAAAGGCAATTTTTTAATCATTTTAAAAAACAAAAAATTACTCAAAAAATTTATATGTGTTTTGCTGGTTGGTTTGCCTGGCTGGTATGCAACAGGAATTTTAATAACACATACTACAATTATTGCAAAAAGTATGGATATGCAAGGCACTTTACCTATTTCGGCAAAAGTACTTAGCTTAAATTTTTTGGGATTTGCCTTTGGCGATATTTTTTGCGGACTTCTAAGTCAGTATTTAAAAAGTAGAAAAAAAGCCATTTTTACTTTTTTAAGTTTATATGGCATATTCGTTATTTTATATTTTTTATTTGCCAAAAACAACATCACTTTATATTATAGCTTGTTTATTGGCATGGGTATTAGTGTAGGTTACAGTATTATGTTATTTACTTTAGCTGCCGAACAATTTGGAACAAATATTAGAACCTTAGTAAGTAGTACATCTTTAAATTTAGTGAGGGCATGGACAATTCCTTTAGGTTATTCGTTTACTTATATTGCTTCTACTTTTAATGGTAATTTCTACAAAAGTGCTATGGTTTTAGGAGCAATTTGTATTAGCATTGCTTTACTTGCTTTAACCCAATTAGAAGAAACATTTAGTAAAGATTTAAATTATTACGACTAACTAATTCTTTCCAAAAAAAATCTAACACAGCATGGTTAACCCAACTGTAATAAACTAAAAACTAGATTTAAGTCTAAAGTTTAAAACATGTATCAAATTATAAAAAAATGACATCATACTTAAAAATACATCCCAAAGTTGAAGAGGCATTAAAAAACAATCAACCTGTAGTAGCATTAGAAAGCACTATTATTTCTCATGGAATGCCTTATCCTAAAAATATAGAAACAGCTTTGGCGGTTGAAAAAATAATTGAAAAGGAAGGTGCAATTGCTGCCACCATTGCAATTATTCAAGGTGTCTGTTGTGTTGGGTTATCCACTGATGAAATTGAAATTTTTGGAAATGCCAATAATGTTGAAAAAGTAAGTACTAGAGATATTCCATTTGTTGTAAGTAAAAAACTTTTTGGTGCTACTACAGTTGCAGCTACAATGAAAATAGCAAGCATGGCTGGTATAAAAACATTTGTTACAGGAGGTATAGGAGGTGTTCACAGAGGAGCATCTAATACGATGGATGTAAGTGCAGACATTATGGCTATGGCACATACTAATGTTGCTATTGTATCAGCTGGTATTAAATCTATTTTAGATATAGGTTTAACACTTGAAGTTTTAGAAACACATGGCATACCTGTAATTACATTTGCACAGCAAAGATTACCTGGATTTTATAGTAATGACAGTGGTTTTGATAGTCCCATGTATTTAAATGAAGTTGATGAAATTGCAAAACTTGTACAGTGTAAATGGGACTTGAACTTAGCTGGAAGTGTGTTGATTGCAAATCCAATTCCAAAAGAATTTGAAGTTGAAAAAACAGAAATTGAACACTATATTCTAGAAGCCTTAAATGAAGCTGAAAAACAAAAAATTACAGGCAAAAACATAACTCCATTTTTATTAAAACATATTGCCAACAATACAAAAGGAGAAAGTTTAGACGCCAATATTGCATTAATAAAAAACAATGCTTTATTAGGTGCAAAAATTGCTAAGGCATTGGCACAACTTTATTAAAAATTAGCCAAAATACTCCACGTAAATATTGGGTGTTTCTTGAATTTTTATGCAATGTAATTGCACATCTTCGGGTAAATGTGGTAAAATTTGTTTCCAAAAGGCAATGGCAAGGTTTTCTGTACTGCACATTTGCCCTTCCAAAAAAGCTACATCTAGGTTTAAGTTTTTATGATCTACCTTATCCGTAATTTCTTTTTTTATGATGGTACTTAGTTTTTTGGCATCAAAAACAAAACCAGTATCAGGATTTGGATTTCCTTTTACAGTTACATACAAATCGTAATTATGACCATGCCAGTTTTCATTGGCACAGGGCCCGAATACAGCTTCATTTTTTTCTTTACTCCAATTAGGATTATACAATTTATGAGCTGCGTTAAAATGTTCTTTACGTGTTAAATAAACCATTTGGCAAAAGTATGGTTTGTGATATAAAAAAGCAAAACCGCCTTTTTTTGAAGGCGGTTTTGATTATTGT
>JBMLOQ010000130.1:0-71905 GCA_049242885.1 Chitinophagaceae bacterium | reverse complement strand
TATGAGAAAACTCGTAATAAGCATCTACGTAACCCACTGGAATATGAGGAATTTCTGCTTTTACTTTTTTTATAAATTCAATCAATTGTTCTTCTGTTAGGTCTTTTCTATACATTACTTCGTTGCCCACAGCAGCAATGTCAACACAGCCTTCTTTGGCTAATTGTAACAAACCTTCAATCTCTCTTTGATTAATGTCATCATCATCTCCCAACCAAGCACCTACAAGGGTTTTAATTCCCATTTGTTTAGCTACTCTTGGTATCCATTCATTGCCTTCTGTACAACTAAATGAACGAATCCATTGGGTATGAGGTTTTAAAATTTCCATTCTACGGCGTACTTGCTCTTCACTAATAATATCACCAGGTTTTTGACCCTCTTCGTACAAGCTAAAACAAAAGCCATGCACCCCATTTTGTAAAATATCGGCAAATAAATTACTAATTTCTTGCTCGGTTTTTTGTGCTGTATAATTACTTTCTCCTTCTGCTTTTATGGTTACAATATGATCTTTTCTAAATGACATATATCTTTATTTTATTAGTTTTTTAATTGTTCGTTTTTATCCCAAATTCCCCATCCTGCTCCTACAATTCCTTCTTGTTTTATTTTCCAAGTTTCATCAAACGAAGAAAAATAAAATACATCAATATTACTGGTTTTTACCCACTCTTGTACACTCACAAAATACTTCATTGCATTTACATAATCTGGAACAGCGTCTTGTACTTTATCACCTATACTTGGCCATCCAGTTTCGGTAATAATTACTTTTTTATTTTTAGCTATTTGTTGTGTTAAAGCTACCATTCTATCTAAATAAGCCATACTTAACTCAAAAGTTGCACCTTCCCAAAATGGATAACAGTTTACAAAAACTACATCACAAGCATCTACTAAACTTGGATTTTCTAAGTATTGATAATATGCATCTACATAACCCACAGGAATATGGTTTGGAATACTTTGTTTAATACGATTAATGTAGCCTACTAATTCATTTAATGGCATTTCATTTCTGTGCAATACTTCATTACCCACAGCAACCATATCTACAAAGCCATTATTTGCTAACTCAATCAATTGCTTTATTTCTTTTTCGTTGCGTTGCCTATCATTACTAATCCAAGCCCCTGCTAATACTTTTAAGTTTTTTTCTTTTGCTAACGCAGGAATAAGTTCATTGCCTTCGGTACAAGAAAAAGTTCTTATCCATTGTGTATGTGTTGCAATAATTTGAAGGCGATGACTAATTTGTTGTTTGGTTAAAGTATCGCCAATATTTTGACCTTCTACATAAGGACTAAAACACAATCCATGCACCCCATTGTCTAAAATTTGCTTAAACTGTTGGCTAATTTCTTGAATGGTTTTATTCTTAAAATCAATCCCAAGTTCTTTTGTAATAGCACCATGTAAGGCTAATAGTTTGCCAGGTTCGTACATGGAAGAGGTTTTTGGGGCTGATTTTCGTTTGGTTAATTCTATTCCTATTTGTTTAATTCTTTCTTCGGTTATATCATAATTCCACATAAAATAAATAGCAGTTAAAGTGCCTAAAATTGGAACTACCGAAAAAGAAAAACGCAACCAGAAAATTGTATTTTCTCCCTGTGTAGGCAAATCACCATTAAAACCAATAGCTGCTAAAATCATATAACTTAATAAGCCTGCAAAGGCAAAACCTAACTTTACAACCCACCAATAAATAGCTCCAAAAATTCCATCTCTGCGTTGACCATAGTTTAATTCATCTACATCACACACATCTGCAGTCATGCTCATCATGGTTGTAAACAATCCCCCAATACCAAATGAGAAGAATGGTAAGGCAAATAAAAACATATAAGGTTTGCCAGGAATGAATAAAAAGAAAAGCATGATATATCCAAAAATTGAAATGGCTTGAGAAAGTAAAAACGCTTTTTTCTTACCAATCATTTTACTCATTTTTACAACTACAGGAATTACTATAAAAGTTGTAACAACTGCACCACCACTTCCAAAAATGGCAGCCCATAAACCCCCATTTCCTTTATCACCACCAAACAAATAGTAAACAATTATGAAGTAAGTAAACTGTGCAACTGTGTTAAAAGCATTGAAGGTAAAAAAGGTTGCATAGCACAATCTTCTAAAGTCTTGTAATTTAAATGCCTCTTTAAATTCGTGAATTAAATTTTTAAAAATACCTCCAATATTTCTTAAGCTTATGGATTTAAAACTTGTTTCGTTTAAGGTAGATGCCGACTTTATAAAAAAGGCAGGAACCATAGCAAAAAGCATGCAAATTATTGCTACCCAAACTGATAATGACCTTGCCCCTGCTTCAGGAGAAGGAAACCAAGTTGGGTCGTAAATAATTATCCAAAACCAAGGAACAATTACCCAAGCCCATTGACCAATCCATTGTGCAATAGCCATAATTTGTGTACGCTCGTGAAAATCTTCGCTCATTTCATAACCCATGGCTACAAAAGGAATACTAAAAATAGTAAGCCCAATGTATAAGCAAAGTTTAAAAAACAGAAAATAGAAAAAATTAAATGTTATTCCATTGTCTTTATGTATTTGCCACATGAATAAAAAACTAATGCCTAATATTATAGCACCAATAAAAACATAATGTCTTCTTTTGCCCCAACGAGAGCGTGTATTATCAGTAATAAAACCCATGATTGGATCAATTACAAAATCTAAAAGTCTTGGAGCAAAGGTTAAAATAGCAACCATCCAAACAGGAAATCCAAAACCGTTTACTAATACAACCATAAATACTCCAAGGGCAGCAGGAAACATTTGGTTTGCAAGCATACCTACACCAAAAGCTACCTTTTTAACCATAGGTACTTTATTTGTTTGTACTGAATTTGACATAAGGCGTTAGTTGTTTTTTCGTTAGATTTAATTATTTTATAAAAATGGTTTGAATAGCTTTTGCTGAAATTTTTAAGTCAACAAGTTTTTTATTAATCGTTAGTGAAATGTTTTTTGTTTCTTCTGTTTGATTAAATACAACTACTGCAATACTTCCATCAACATTTTTTGCAGCAGTAACCATCAAGTCTTTATCAGGATTTGTAAAGCCAATTCTAGTAGCTCCTGGTCTTATAAATTTACTAAAGTGAGCCATAGTGTAATACAAAGGGGTAAAATACACTTCGTCTTTATCTTCATCTACCAACACAGGAGCAGCACACCAGTTTTTAAACCAATTTGGGCCACCTTGTTTGTTTAAAACCATATTCCAATCTACCCAACCATCTACATAATTATTTAAACAGCCAATAATATCTGTAGCATATCTAAATACTGGGGCATATTTGGGGTGCAAATGTTTTTCTTTTTCACTTGCCCAATCCCAGCCCCAATCTGTTGCTTCTTTGCTCCAATACCAACTATCATTTTTCCAAGCTGGCACATCACTATCAATGCAAGCCTCAGTATTTATTAAATGTTTCGATGGATTTTTTTTGTGTGCATATTGTAAAGCATCACCAAAATAATCATAGGTGCTTTCGTACCAATGAACTGCTAAACCTGCATAATATTTGGTTGAGTTGGGAGAACGATACATTTCATCTACCCATTCTTGTATGCCAGCACGGTTTTGATCGTAACCTAAAATTTTTATTTTACCATATCCATCTTTTTCTAGCTTAGGTCCAAGATGAAACTCTACAAAATCTGTCATTTCTTTTGGACTATACAACATACTTTCCCAATTATTGCCATTTCCATGAGGTTCGTTTTCTACAGTAATGCCCCAAAAATTGATGTTGTGTTTTTTATATGCCTTAAAGTATTTGCTAAAATATAATGCCCAAGTATCGTAATATTTTGGTAGCAATTTTCCGCCCACCCAAAGGTTGTTGTCTTTCATCCAAGGTGGTGCAGTCCAAGGCGAAGCAATTATTTTAAAGCCATCTTTGCTGGTTTTTTTTGCAGCCTTAATCATAGGTATAATACCCTTTTCATCTTCACTAATATCAAACTGATTTAAAGCTGTATCATTGGGAGTAGTGTTATAAGCATATTGATGCGTACTAAAATCACAAGAGTTTATATGTGTTCTGGTGAGGGAGTAGTTTGCTCCAGCTTCGCTGAAATAACCATCAATAATTTTTTTTCGATTGGCAGCACTAAGCTTGTTTAGTAAATAGGCTGTTGATTGTGTAAAAGAACCCCCAAAACCAGTAATTTTTTGAAATTTTTCTTCTGGATTAATAGAAATTTTTATAGGATTAATAGCCTTTGAAATAGGAGCAATTTTTTTTAAAGAATTTCCATTCGCAGCAGTTTCATAAATTTCTACTATTAATTTTTGGGCTGAACTATTTTCATTTAAAACAGCAATCATACTTAATGTAATCATCAACAGTTTTGCACTTTTTATAAGTTTTTTCATGTTGATACTTTTTAATTTTTTAAAATTGATGTGGGTAATTGCACTTCTTTCATTAGCAAAGCTTCATTTCCATCATAAGTTTTAGTAATATTTTTGCCATCTCTAGTAAGTGATTTAAAAACGCCTTTGTCAACTAATTTCCAAAGTGCATATTTTGCTTGACCATTAAGGTTAATGAAACCAAAATGATTTTCAGAGTGCATAGGATTACTTCCGTTTTTCCAACATTCATCAAATGCTTCGAAGTAAAAGCAACTTATTTTTTGTTTAGTTGCCCAATCGCTAATTAGTTGATGATAAATAGCAGCTTTATATTCGTCAATTGCTTTTGATCCATTATTGCCATAAAGCTCATTGCATTGAGTAGCCCAACCAGTTTCACCAATGTGCACAGCTTTTTTAATACCATTAGCTTTTATATAGTGTACAACACTGTTATATTGATTAATAGCATAGTCCCTTGCTCTAAGCATTATAGCTTTAACTTGTTCTTTTTGGGATAGGTTTTTTTCGTTGGCTTTAGTACCCCAAAACGTTGGATTATAATGGGTATCGTGCATAGGGTAGGTGTGTATAGACACATAATCTACTGCATTTATTAATGCTTTTAAGTCGTTTGAATGATAACTAGAATCTCCACCACCCCAAGAAGCAAAATTGTCAGAACTTGTAATCCAAATATCTTTATTTAGTTGGTTGGTTTTCTTAAGATTTTGAAGATGATTAACCCATTTTAAAATGATATTTGTGGTTACATAATAGCTCGTAGCCCAGTTTACCATTGCTTCATTGCCTACAGAAATTATTTTAACTATTGAAGGATATTTATTGGCTAATCTCACAGCTTCAGCTACTTCAACAGCATTACGTTCACTTTCTTCGTTATGAATAGGAGGTAAGTTGGTCCAAGCATTTTTACAATCAATCCAAGCACCAAGCATAACATACATTTCAAATTGCTTTCGCTCTTTTTTTAGTTGTGTTATAGCTTCAAGTATATTAGAAATTTCTTGTTTATGTACATTATAGGTTCTTAATATTTTATAGTTTAAAGCAGTTAAAATTTTAAGATCTTCTTTTATTTGAGCAATTGTAGGGGCACTATCTCTATTACACTGTCTATAACCTCCATAGCAAATAGCTTTATATTTTGGATTACCTAAAATAGTAGCTGCTGTTGGGTTTGCATTTTTTTGTTGAGCAAAACCAGTGTTTAAAAAAGCAACAGTTGCTGTGAATATGATAGAGATTTTTTTGAGCATTATTTAAAGCAACCTTCATTTAAATAAACTGTGATTCGATTAATTTCACCTGTTCTATTAACTACTTTTTGAGTTAAAATTTCTGATAAGCAATTGCCGTTTAAAGTTTCAATTACGCCAATTGCGAATTCAATTTCAATTTTTACTAAAGTTGAAATTTTATATATTATTGGAACTTGACAAATGGTAAAAGCTAAAGCATCTTTTGGTATCAAAATGGTTTTTGAACTTCCATCTACCAAAGCAAAATTTGCGTTAAGGGAATCCTGCAACAATTCTTTCTTTAGCAAAATGGTTGGTTCAAAATGTAGCTTTCCTTGTTTTATGTTAGCTCCCAATTCACCCAGGCGTGTAAGAATATCTTCTTTTACTTGCCCTGTCATTCCTGGTTGTTGAGCTCCTTTATGCAATGGTGTATGAGAGTATGGCGTAATTGGGAAAGCACCATAAACACTTGGTGATTTATGAACACCAATGCCATCGCTAACAGCATAATAATGTGCTACTAGTTTATTAATTAAATCATTTGAAGCACCTGAACTTATTGCTCTTAAACAAGTTTCTTGCACAGCAACAGCCAACTTGCTTACCATGTGCCAATAAATGGATCCTAACCCTTCAAAAGCAAAGAAAGTTCCAGAACGACCTGTAAATTCTTTATGGTTAAATACCGTTTCAAAAATATCTAAAACCAGGTCTTTATCTTGAGATACAAGGTTGCTATAAACTTCGTTTAAATTGTTTAATGCCGTTGCAACATCATCGGCATTTTTAAAATTGCCATTAAAATGAAATCCACCAAGTATGTCTTTTTCAATAATTGAAGTGTTGCCATCTTGTAAAAGTTGTTGAAGCAAACTAGAAGTTTGTATTGCTGATGATGTGATGTTATTTTTTACTAAAAATCTAGGTAGTTGTTTGTTTGGGTAAAGTATATAGCTATTCTGATCAGCTCGATACAATGAACTAGCTTTTAAAGCATCTAAAACTTTTATACTTTCCTCAGCTGTTAAAATACCAGCACTTAATACAGCAACTTGCCCTTCTAACATTTCGCTTAAGTAAGAAATACTTAAACCATCATTTTCAAAATTGAGTAAATTGTAGGCGTGATAAAGATTGTCGTTTCGTTTATTTGCTTTAATAGAATGATCAATAAATTGCAAAGCAGTTTTAAAGAAGTTAATCAGCTCACAAGTTGAAATTATAGATTTTGAGCCACTGAAAGAATTGTCATAAACATTATTTCTGAAGCTACTTGCAGCATTGCCTAAAGCATCAACTATTTCTTTTCTTTTTTTGTTGGAAATTGAAGTCGAAAGTAATGTCTCATGATGTTTCAAAGTTTCTGCAATAGCAGTATAAAAACTATGAATTTCATTTGAAATTTCAATATTATGAATGGAGTTATTGTCTAATGATTCAATTAAAAAGTTTAAAAATCTTCTTAAATAATATAACGTTACCATTGATACACCATTGCCTACTAAAGCATTATTGGCGTCATTCCATTCTGGGCGTTGTGTATTCATCCAAATCCCAGCTTCTGGTACAAAGTTTGAAAGTTTTGCAAGAGTGGTTGCTAATATTTTTTCTATGAAATTTACTTTATAAATTTCACCATTTTTTGTAGCTAACAATGCTCCATCAGCACCTAATGTAGCAATTCTATAATGAATATTTTTTTCGTTAGCATGGTCGTATTCAATGGTATCTTTTGGATTAGCTACAATGGCATCATACGATTTAATTTTGTAAGGCACGTTGGCGTACACAAAATGATTGTTCAATAATTTAGAACTTAAAAATCCTGCTTGATGTTGCTCTGCAAATTCTAAAAATTTAAGTAAATAAATTATTTGATGATCACCCCAATAGCCAATATAACTCCAAGGATTATCTGGTTCTATTGTTTCCCAATCAAAACCATCTTTAGTTACACGATAAGGATTATATCCATCAAATGTAGAGGCATTTAAAAACTTTGTAATCATGCCTTCTATAAACGCTGGATATGCATGTGCTAAAGCTTCCCAGTTTTGAAAAATATCTCTCCAGTTACCTTGATAATCTAAAATTTTAGAGCCATCAACTTCGCTACGAGTGTTGATTGAAAATTGATTCCAAGGGCGACTTGGGTCTCCATGTCTTCTACTAAATTTTAGTGGTAAGTATTCTGTGGCTAACCTTATAAAATCATTGTTGTTGCTTTGCTCAGCAATTGCTTTTAACTGAAAAATGCTACATTCATTTGGTAAAGAATTAAGGGTTGCACTTAAACTTTCAAAAAGTTGTTTGTTTGCTTTTTGAATGTACAATTCAAAGTCCCATTTTTCAATTTGATAGTTGTTGTCGAAAATGCCACCTCGCATTATGTTGAACAAAACATTATTATAGTGCCTTGTATCTTTTAAAGTATCTGCTGTAAATTGCAAACTATCAGCAGCGGCAGTTAGCTGTTGCAAATTTTGGGTTCCTAAATCAATGCTGCTTTTAATTTTTTCAGCTAATTTTTTCTCGGTTTTTAAAAACTCATTTAATGCAATAACATTGCTTTGTGTTTGGTTTACATTAGCAACAAAATACCAGCTTTTGTTAGCATTTGCTTCTAAAGAAATATTACTAGTAATAAAGTAAGCACCCTTTTCACCTTTTACATCTTCTTCTTGGGTTATTGCTACATTTTTTATAAAGTTTTTTAATTGAAATGAAGATAATAAGTAGGTTACATTATCTAAGCCAAAACTCCAAACAATATTAGCTTTTAGGGCTTCGGCTGGTTCTGCTTTATCTACAATTATGGCACTTAGTGCATAAATACCAATTCCACATTCTGGCAAAAGTTCACTTCTTTTATAGGCATCAACTAAATTACTGGTGCTATTTTGTACATCCGATGGAACACCATATGGCATAATGTTTTGTAAGCCATCTATAAAGCTAACTTCAACTTTGTTATTAGATAAATTTGTAAGGGTAGATTTTTTTACAAATCCAAATTCGTTACTGTTACTCCATTCGTATGAAAAACTTATTTGTAAATCATGATTTATTTCTTCGAAAATAATTTTATTACCCCATTTGCTTTGATACAAATTATTGGTTTTATTGAATTTTCCTTCGTCTTTAACCGAAAAAGGTTGCCACAAAACAGTAGAATTGTTTTGATGTACTTTAACAATTGTTTTGCTACCTGTATTTTCGGCACTTTCTGTAATTTTATCATCTGTATAGTAAGGAAATAGTGCAAACTGTGCATTTTTTCTTCCAGCACTTAAACCACCATTACTAGCTACAAAAAGCCAATGATTACTATCGCTTACAATGCTCATAAAAAATGGACGCAAAGCATCTACATTTTCTATTTTATAAAATATTTCATCATTAATTACTACCGATTCTAAAGGCTTATTTACAGTACTTGCAGAATTCATTGAGGTTTTTTTTACAGACTATTAAGAAACAAAGCTTTAAAAGTTATTTAGTTATCTTTTAAAGCTTTATGAAGAATTTTAAGAATTGATTTTTGTTATAAATTAACGTTGCTTATATACTTTTACATAATCAACCATCATACTTTGTGGAAATGGTGTGCCAGCTGTAGGAAAGCCAACATAGTTACCACCAATAGCAACATTTAAAAGGATGAAAAATGGTTGATTAAATACCCACTCTTTTCCTTTAAGTGTTTCAGGAGTAATGCGATGGAACAAAAAATCATCTACATAAAAATCAATAAAATCTGTTCCCCATTCTACAGCATAGATATGAAAATCGTTATCGAATCTATCATTCTCTAATGAAAACATTTTTGCAATAGAACTACCACCTGCATATCCAGGGCCATGTATAGTGCTATAAGTGATATGAGGCTCTTGACCCTTTTGTTCCAAAATATCAATTTCACCACATTGAGGCCAAGGTTTAGAATCTATGTTAGCTCCCATCATCCAAAATGCTGGCCAAATACCAGGGCCATGAGTAGTTTTTATTCTAGCTTCAAATCTACCATAAGCTTGTGCAAATTTCCCTTTTGTATTAATTCTTGCACTAGTAAAACCGCCACTTCTAGCAGTAATTAATAGTCTTCCATTACCGTCTTGCTGAATATTAGAAGGCTGGTTGGTGTAAGTTTGTAACTCACTGTTTCCCCAACCATTTGTACCAGTACCAAGGTCAAAATTCCATTTAGAATTATCTGGTGCCGAGCCTGCAGTGCCATTAAAATCATCACTCCAAGTAAGCTCCCAAGACCTTTTTGGTAAATTTTGAATACCATCTTTTTGGCAACTACTTAGCAAAACTATTAAAGCTAGGTAGGCAAATGTGTTTGCCTTGTTTATTTTTTTTGTTTTAATTATTTGAAAGTTCATTTTTAATTTTTTAATTTATTTAAGCTATTTATTTGTTTAAATCTATTTTATTAACGCCAGAAATAAACATTGTCAACATAAAGCGTTGAGTTGTCGCCACCTTCTAAAATTATTTGAGCTATATTGTTTCTGCTTACTAAACCTGGCATTGCAGAAAAAGGAATGTCTAGTTGCACCCAACTTTGTGATACTAAGGTTGGTGCAGTAAATGTGGTTGAATGTCTTGTATCATCTCCACCACCAAAAGAACGATCTGCACCAAAATCAACAAGAATAATCCTTAATTGTCTTCCTGGAGCAATTGTACCTGGGAAAAAGGCATCAAGGTGAAAATGGGTCATATTGGTTGCATTCACAGTTGGTGCAGTAAATTCCATTCCAACAAAGTTGAACACGTTATAATTTAAAACATTATCTCCATTTACAGTAAAATCATTGGAAATAGTAGTTTGCCATGGAGCCCAATAACCATTGTAATAATTAACTGGTACATTGGTATAAGCATCTGAGAAAATTGAAATTACATTAGATTGTGGTCTTGTTGGTGTAGGTGCATTTATATATCTACCTGCACAATTAATGGTTAAACTTCCTGTAGCAGGCTTACCACTTATTGTTGCTGTAATTGTAGATGTTCCAGCACTTAAGGCTGTTGCTACTCCATTTGCATTTACAGAGGCTACTGCTGTATTTGAAGATTTAAAATCAAAATAAGCTGTGCTTAAGTTAACTACTTGATTTACACCTGTTGGTAAATTAAATGTAGCAATTACACCAGTGATTGTAGTATTTACACCTGCAAATGTTGTAATAGAAGTATTATTTCCATTATTAATTGATGCTTGGCCTAAACCTATAGTTCCTAGTTTTTCAAACTTTACTTCGTCAATCCAAAATGTATAGCCTCTATTGCCTATTGGTGCAGCTGCATAATACATTAATCCTTTTTCTGCTGTTAATTTTGAAGGATCTGGAATTGGAATGATAATTTTTTTCCAACCTGTTGCTACTGGTAAATCTTTTATGGATACTACATATCTGTTTGCTCCAAAATCGTTGCCAAAACCAATTTCTCCCACTGTAATTGCTTGATTAGCTTTGATGTAGAAAGTTAAAGCATTAAAACCACTTAAATCTCTTCCAGAATTGCTTATAAAAACTCCACCTGCGTATGAGCCAAGTGGGCTATTTGCATCTGGTACATCAAATCGCATGGATTGACGAGAATTATTATAAGTTTCTCTTGTTTCTATGCTAAAAGCTCTTACATCCGAACCGCCAAAGGCACCATAACCTAAATCGCCAGTAAAATCGTCGATAAACACATCTGCTGTTTTTGGAAACTTTGGTGCTTCTAAGCCTGTAACATCTCTTTTTTTGCAAGCAACACCAGTTAAAATTATTAATCCTAAAAGATTGAATAATATGGTTTGAATTGTTTTATTATTTTTCATATAATTTTTTTTAATTTGTTTTATCTGCCTAGATTGAATTGAATGTATGTTCTAAATTCCCACTCATTACCATTTGGAAAACCTATTGCATTTGGATCTGGAACCCAATTGCCTGCTGGGTCTAAAACTTTAATTGGAGCGTAACGTGGAGAATATTTATCAAGCGTTCTATATGTTGCTCTTAAACCAATTTTTGTACTTGGTAAAACAAACCAATCTGGCTTGCCAACTTCTGTAGAAATATCAGCAGTTAATTGCAAAGGAAAGGTTAAGTTAAAATCTCTATGATAGTCAAATGGTCCCCAATCGTTGAACTTGGCAATTGCCATGAATTTCATTTTTTTGTAAATGGTTCTAACATCTGCACCAAAGCGATTAATTGTTCTAGCATCGCTACCATTTGCTTGTCCATTACCAGCATATAAATTGGCAATTATTCCAAAGTTGGGGTTTAATTTTGATACAATTCTTGTATTTACTTCCCACAAATCTTGAGCAGGAGCAGAGCCAGGGAAAGCAAATAAATTTCTATTGGCTAGGATACCAATTGCAGCATCTTGAACTGTTGGTAAATGTCTGAAAACAAAGCCAGCACTTATTGCAAATTTTGCATCTTCTGCTCTGTCATTATCCCATTGATACATCCAAGTTGCTGGTGTAGGATCGTAAGTTAATAATAATTCTCCACCAACTGTTTCTCTATTTGAACGAACAGAAAAAGGATCATCTAAAATATTTCTTGGTCTTGCTGGTGCTTGTGCACTTGCAGAAAGTGGCCCTTCTAGAGGTTTTTGATACATGAAGTTTGGAGCAATTTGTAATTTTCCAATACTATATGTAAAACCACTTAATACATTAAACATATTTCCACTTCCAACATCTTTTAAACGCCATCCAGTAAAGGTTTGAGTTTGATCGAATCCTCCATTTGCTACTAAGCCCATGTAAGAGGATAATCCATACCATTGAATAGCACCACTTGAATAAGTAAGTTTAACTTTTCCTCCAAAATTGTCGGTACTTTTTATTACATCTTGATAGTATTTTCCATCTCTTTCGAGTTGAAAAACCCTACCATTTAAAGGCTGTCCTCCCCAAATACCACCAATTTCAATACCAAATTTTTCAAATTTTCTTGCTAAAGCAAAAGTAGCTTTTCGTGTTTTTGGTACAGGCACAGCAAACGAACTTTGTAAACCACTACGTTGCACTAAATCTTCATGAAAAATTGCTGTAGCATCAAACTTAGCTAATTTAAAATTGTATTTAGCTAATATAGCAGGGTTGGCTCCCCACCAAAGTTCTGGGCCAAAAGCAACCTTCAATCCTTTCAATTTCTTTTTACCTTCTAACTCAAATCCAAATGGAGCTTCACCATTGTATATATCTATGTTTGGGCCATAATTTGCTTCTTGGTAAAGGTTAAACATATCTCCTTCATAAGCCCAATGATAATGTCCAGTTCTGTAAAAACCAGTTAGTTTAAAATCTTTTGCATCCCAGCTATAACTTGCTCTATACAATTGAACTCTATTATTTGAATTCATTAATACAGGCCCTGTTGGTGTACTCACTGCAAAACGTCTTCCTCTATTTTCGTAAAACACTTCATCAATAGCATTTTCTGCTACATTGCCCAATAAGTTAAATTGAACATTTGCTGATACGTTTGGAGCAGGTTTTGCAGTAATTCCAAGGTTAAATGATTGCATGTGGTCAAAACCTTGTCTGTTTGGATAACCATTTGCCAAAGCAGCTTCAGTAGATTTTGGTGTAGTAATTAAACTTCCTCCAGTGTTGAATGTGTAAAAATTTGCTTGTAAATCACTAAGGTATAAGTTGCCTTTGCTTTCTGCTTGTAAGGCTGCTTTATCGCCACGAGCCAAAAGCATTGCTTCGGTAATTTGAATATTATCAATAAAATTTAAATTGGCTTTGGCAACTGAAAATGGATTGAATTGATGAACTTGTTTTAAAACATAGTAAGCAGCACGAGGATATAAATCGTAAATGCCGTTTTCATTGGTTTTTCCTTTAGCACAAATTCCAAACCACTCTTCGTTCATATTGTTTTCGCCTTTTACAAAATCATTAGTGTAACCACCATTTGCCCAAGATGCAGTAGCATCATGGTCGTCTAAATTTACAGTTTGTCCAGTTTTCCACCATCCATCACTAAATTGAAATGTAAATCCACCAAGGCTATTGTTGTTTTTACCCATTCCAGCAGCATTTGCATAAATATCTTTCCAATTGCTTACTAAAACTTTAGCTTGGTATTCTTGATCTTCTTTATTAGCTTGTGTATTATAAGCATCGCTACCAAACTCTGTAAGAATTATTGGTTTAGGAAATTCTTTTTTTGCTCTGTCATACATGTCAGTAAAAGTCATTCCTCTATATGCGTTAATACCAAGAATATCAATGTCTTTACATTCCTTAGCAATAATTTCAAGAAACAATAAATCTCCATTGCATATTGCCATAGGATGATTAGGATCTAAAACTTTCATTTCTTTAGCAGCTTCGTTAAAAAGCTTGTACATAAATTCAGCATCTTTAGTAGATTTTCTGTCTTGTACAGGAATATTTTCGGTTTCAGCACCACGCCAAAATAAACCATAGTTATTTTCGTTTCCTAAAAGAAATAATAGTAAACCTGGAGTGTTTTTGTATTGGTTTACCATATCTTTTGTTTCTTTTAAAAGCAATTCTCTAACATTAGGGTTAGCATAATCTGTATTAGGTTCCCATTTGCCTTTTACGTTTAAACCATAACGACCAAAAGAGTGGTTAAGCATGGTGTAAATGCCATAATTTTCATAAATATACTTTATCCATTTAGCAGGTACGCCTGTATATTGTCTTATGGTGTTCACCCCCATATTTTTAAGAAGTGGCATTTCATTGTCTAAAGCTCGTTTTACAAGATCGTCACTTTGGTTCCACAAACTATAATTGTAGTTAGTTCCAATAGGAAAATAATCCCAGTTCATTCCATTTACAAAGAAATCTTTGCCATTGACCGAGAGTTTCATGCCATCATTACCATTTTTTACTGAAACTTGAGCCATTAGCCCAGTTGTAAGAACCAGCAGTGCCAAAGCACTTCTTAACTTTTTCATAAAGCAATTTTAAATTAAACAATTGTTTTTTAATATTAGAAGAATACATTTAACTAAGTACTATAACAAAATGGAATGCTATGTATGATTGAGTTTAGTAAATTTTAAATACTAATGTAATACATACTATTATTGCAAGCCAAATGTTTTTTCGTTAGATAACACAATTCTCATTGTGTCATTGTGACGCAATATATAGAAATAAATTTTACAATTCCAAGAAAAAATTTTTTTTTTGCCTTTTTTAATACAAATGATTGAACAAAAAATTCCAAAGAATGAAAGTTTAGACGCCATGGTTAAAGTGGGTGAAAATTCATTTTTGCCTTCTGTATCGGTAGACTGTGTAATTTTTGGTTTTCATGAAGGGGAGTTGAAAGTGCTACTGATAAAACATAGGTATAGAGATATGTGGTCTTTGCCAGGTGGGTTTGTAAGTAAAGATGAGCCCTGCGATGCAGCTGCTTATAGGGTTTTAAAGGATAGAACTGGGTTAACAGAGGTTTTTTTGCAGCAGTTTTTTACATTTGGAGATACAAAAAGATATACTAAAGAATTTCATATAGAAGATTTGTTAAATGATGGATTAGTAATTCACGAAAACCATTGGCTTATTCAAAGGTTTGTAACTGTTGGCTATTATGCATTAATTGATTTTTTGGAAGTGAAACAAATTGCAGATGCTACAACAGAAAATTATGAGTGGTGTGATTTGAGTAATCTTCCAAATTTTATTCTTGATCATAAAAAAATACTAGATAAAGCTTTGGCTTCTTTGCGGTTACAACTACATTATCAGCCAATTGGGTATAATTTGTTACCAGAAAAATTTACCATGCCCGAGCTTCAAAAGCTTTATGAAACCTTATTAGATGTAAAATTGGACAGAAGAAATTTTCAGCGAAAAATGATAGGGTATGATATTTTGGAAAAGCTAGATGAAACAAAAAAAGGAGTACCACATAAGTCGCCCAACTATTATAAGTTTAATTTGGAAAAGTATAATAAAGCATTGGAGCAGGGTTTAAGCAGTGGTTGGTAAAAAAAAATGATGTTAGTTTTGTGTATTTTGAAAAAGAGAAGTTAGATGTAAGTGCATCACCAAACTTGGTAATAAGTAATGATTTTTCAACTTTTATCAACAAATTTTAAAAAAAACAATAAAATAATTTTTCTACTAAAAAACTTACCCATACATTTGCACTCCATTTGAAAAAATGGTCACCGAATATGTCACAAAGAATTAGAATAAAATTACAAAGCTTCGACCACAATTTAGTAGACAAGTCTGCTGACAAAATTGTAAAAACTGTTCGTAGCACAGGAGCCGTAGTTACAGGTCCTATTCCTTTACCTACTCGTAAAAGAATTTTCACAGTATTGCGTTCTCCCCACGTAAACAAAAAAAGTAGAGAGCAATTTCAATTATGCACTCATAAAAGATTATTAGATATCTACACTTCTAGTTCACGTACAGTTGATGCATTAAGCAAATTAGATTTGCCAAGTGGTGTTGAGGTTGAAATCAAAGCTTGATGAAAGTTTTGACAAAACAAAAAAAGTTCTAAAAAATAAATATATCAACTCTCAAGTTCATTAGGAATTAAAAGAGCTCTGATTTTAACTAATTATCTTCCCCACTTAATAGTGGTGAGAAGGCTAAATATAAACAAGCCCTTCGAGGTTTGTTTACCAACGGTACTTCTACTTAAGTTTAATACTTAAAACAAAAGAAAAGGTCGTTGGCAAACAAGGATTGACTATAGATATTCATCTTCTATATGTCCTTTATTAAACCTCGCGGGCAAATTTAAAACCGCAAATGATGAAAGGAATTATTGGAAAAAAAATTGGGATGACAAGCATTTTTGGTGCCGATGGCAAACAAACAGCTTGCACCATTATTGAGGCTCAACCAAATACGGTTACTCAAATCAAAACTGTTGAAACAGACGGTTACAACGCTTTACAATTAGCCGTTGTTGATAAAAAAGAAAAGCACAGCGTAAAAGCAGAAATTAACCACTTTGCAAAAGCTAGCACTGCTCCAAAAAGATTTACAAAAGAATTTAGAAACTACTCTATACAAAAAGCATTAGGCGAAACTGTTACTGTTGACATTTTTGCTGAAGGTGATGATATTGAAGTGGTTGGTACTACCAAAGGTAAAGGTTTCCAAGGTGTTGTAAAACGTCATGGATTCTCTGGAGTTGGTGAGGCTTCTCATGGTCAGCATGATCGTCAAAGAGCTCCAGGTTCTATTGGTAACTCTTCTGATGCATCACGTGTATTCAAAGGCATGAGAATGGCAGGAAGAATGGGTGGCGACAGAGTAAAAATGAAAGGCTTAAAAGTTGTTAAAATTTTCCCTGAACAAAATTATATATTAGTTACTGGTTCAGTACCTGGTCATAATGGATCAATCGTATTAGTTCAAAAATAAAATTAGCTAATACAACAATTAGCAAAAAGAAAAAAAGAAAATAATTTTCAATTTTCAAATTAAAAAAATGCAAGTAGAAGTTTTAAATATACAAGGAAAAGCAACAGGACGTACTGTTGAGTTACCTGCTGAAGTTTTTGGTGTTGAGCCTAACGATCATGTTATTTATTTAGCAGTTAAGCAATACTTAGGTGCACAACGTCAAGGAACACACAAAGTAAAAACACGTGCCGAAGTTCAAGGTGCAAGTCGCAAATTACACAAACAAAAAGGAACTGGTGGATCACGTAAAGGTAATATTCGTAACCCATTATACAAAGGTGGTGGTACTATATTTGGACCAAAACCTCATGCTTACGATATTAAGTTGAACAGAAAAGTTAAAGATTTAGCAAAAATTTCTGCTCTTAGCTATAAAGCAAAAGAAAATGCAATTTTGGTTGTAGAAGATATGAATTTTGCTGCTCCAAAAACTAAAGAAATTGCTACAGCAATGGGCAACTTAAACATTGGTTCAAAAAAATCATTGTTTGTTTTAGCTGATTATAACGACAACGTATTTTTAAGCACTCGTAACATACCAAACATTGCAACTACTTTATTAGCAGATGTTAATACATACGATATTATGAACGCAGATGTATTAGTATTATCTGAAGGAGCTGCAAAAATATTCGCAGAAGAAGAAGAAGGAGCTGAGTAATAATAAATTCTAAAACAAGAAAGTGTTGCATTAAACTGATACTTTCTAAGTTTAAATAAAATAAAATGAGACAGTCAGAAATTTTAATAAAGCCAATTTTAACCGAAAAAGCAAATTTGCAACAAACTAAGTTGCGTACTTATGCTTTTAGAGTTGGTAAAAAAGCTAATAAATTAGAGATTAAAAGAGCGATAGAAAGTTTTTATGGAGTAACTGTAACTAGTGTAAACACATTAGTAGCTCCTGCAAAAAATAAAAGCCGTTTCACAAAAGCTGGTTATATACAAGGTACAAAAAGCTCTTACAAAAAAGCTTTAGTTACTGTAGCTGATGGTGAAACTATTGATTTATACTCTGGTGTATAATTTAATTAACATCAAAAGAGATTATAGAAAGCAAATCTGATAATAATTGCAAAAACTGATGATAAGTAAATTAAATCATCAAATTAAATAAAAAGAAAATGGCATTAAAGAAATACAAACCAATGACCGCTGGTACTAGATGGAGAATTGGTAATGCATATGCAGAAATAACAACTAATGAGCCAGAAAAAAGCTTAATTGAGCGTATCTCAAGATCTGGTGGTCGTAATTCTCAAGGTAGAAGAGCCATGAGATACATAGGTGGTGGTGCAAGAAAACAATATCGTATTATTGATTTCAAGAGAAATAAGTATAATGTAGAAGCTACTGTATTAACTATCGAGTATGATCCAAATAGAACTGCATTTATTGCCTTGTTGGAATATGCTGATGGAGAAAAAAGATATATTTTAGCTCCACAAGGGTTACAAGTTGGTGCTAAAGTAATGAGTGGAGATGCTGTTGCTCCAGAATTAGGAAATTCTTTACAAATGAAAAATATGCCTTTGGGTACTATGATTCACAACATTGAATTACAACCTGGACAAGGAGGAAAATTGGCTCGTAGTGCTGGTACTAGTGCACAATTAGCTAATAAAGAAGAGAAATATGCTGTACTTAAAATGCCAAGTGGTGAGTTAAGAAAAGTTTTAATCAATTGTTATGCAACAGTTGGTGTTACAAGCAACGGAGATCATAACTTGGAAACTGCTGGTAAAGCTGGTGTAAACCGTTGGAAAGGAAGAAGACCAAGAGTAAGAGGTGTTGCCATGAACCCTGTAGATCATCCAATGGGTGGTGGTGAAGGTAGATCATCTGGTGGACATCCAAGAAGCAGAACTGGTAAGTATGCAAAAGGTGAAAAAACTAGAACTAAAGGAAAAGGAACAGATAAATTCATTATTCAAAGAAGTAATGGAAAAAAATTAAGCAAATAATTTAAAAGTTAAAATGTTCCAAAATAGTTTGGAATAATAAACAAGATGTAAGTGGTTGATTTTACATCATAAATAAAAAATAAAAATGGCACGTTCAATTAAAAAAGGTCCTTACGTAGATGCTAATTTAGAAGCAAAAGTGTTAGGGATGAATGACGGAAAAGCAAAGAAAGGCGTTATAAAAACTTGGAGTCGTAGAAGTACCATTACTCCAGATTTTGTTGGCAATACATTTGCAGTTCACAATGGAAATAAGTTTATACCTGTATATGTAACTGAGTTCATGGTAGGTCATAAATTAGGTGAATTTTCTCCAACAAGAAACTTTAAAGGTCATTCAGGTCAAAAATAATTTTATATTTTTAGTCTTAACTAGAAATTTCAGAATAAGAAAAATAAAAAAATGGAAGCAGTAGCTAAATTAAATAATTACCCAACTGGACCACGCAAAATGCGTTTGTTAGCCGATGTAATTCGTGGAATGCAAGTTGAAAAGGCATTAGCAATTTTAGAGCATCATCCTCAACACAATGCATTACCATTGGCAAAATTATTAAAAAGTGCCATTAACAATTGGGAACAAAAAAACGAAGGAAGCAATGCTGCTGATAGCAGTTTGATAGTAAAAACAATTTTTGTGGATGGTGGTAGAGTTATTAAAAGAATGAGACCAGCACCTCAAGGACGTGGATACAAAATAAGAAAAAGAAGTAATCACGTTACAATTATTGTTGATAAAGGATAAAAAAAGTTTTAGGTGGGATATAAAATTTCATCTAAATAAAATAAAAACAATTTGATAAAGAAATTTTCAAATTTTCAAATTTTCAAATTACTAAATTAAAACAATGGGTCAAAAGGCAAATCCAATTGGTAACAGATTAGGCATCATCAGAGGATGGGATAGTAACTGGTATGGCAGCAAAAAAGATTATGCTGGTAAATTAATCGAAGACCAAAAAATTCGTAAATATTTAAATGCACGTATCAATAAAGGTGGAATCTCTAAAATTGTTATTGAGCGTACTTTAGGTAAGCTTATTACAACTATTCATACCAGCAAACCAGGAATTATCATTGGTAAAGGTGGTGGTGAAGTTGATAGAATAAAAGAAGAATTGAAAAAACTTACTAGCAATAGTGATGTTCAAATCAATATCTTAGAAATTCGTCGTCCAGAGTTAGATGCCAATATTGTTGGAGATACAATTGCACGTCAAATAGAAAATCGTATCAATTTTAAAAGAGCTACCAAAATGGCTATTGCTTCTACACTTAGAATGGGTGCTGAAGGAATAAAAGTTAAATTGAGTGGTCGTTTAGGTGGAGCTGAAATTGCACGAAGCGAAGAGTTAAAGCAAGGTCGTACACCATTACATACTTTTAGAATGGATATAGATTATGCAAATGTTTTTGCACAAACTGTATACGGTAAAATTGGTATTAAAGTTTGGATTTGTAGAGGAGAAGTTTTAGGAAAAAGAGACTTAAATCCTAATTTTATTGGTGGTAAAGATACTGCTGGTGAAAGAAGAAATGATGGTAGAAACGATAGAGGTGGAAATGATAGAGGCGATAGAGGAGGTGATAGAAGAGGTGGTGGAGATAGAAGAAGTGGGGGAGGAAGAGGAAGAAACTAAAATTTGCAAATGAGCAAATTAGCAAATCTGAAGAGGAAGATATAATTTCTGAATTTTCAATTTTCAAATTTTCAAATTAGAAAAATGTTACAACCTAAAAGAAGTAAACACAGAAAACAACAAAAAGGAAGAATAAGAGAAGTAGCTAAGCGTGGTACTGCCATATCTTTTGGAAGTTTCGCTCTTAAAGCACTTGAACCAATATGGCTTACTAATCGTCAAATAGAAGCTGCTCGTCAAAGTATGACACGTGCAATGAAACGTGAAGGTAATGTTTGGATAAGAATTTTCCCTGACAAAATCATTACACGTAAGCCAGCTGAAGTAAGGATGGGTAAAGGTAAAGGTAATCCTGAGTTTTGGGCAGCTGTAGTAGAGCCAGGACGTATAATTTTTGAATGCGATGGTGTATCTGTTGAAACTGCAAAAGCAGCGATGGATTTAGCCGCTCAAAAATTACCTATTAAAACAAAGTTTGTAATTAGAAGAGATTTGCAAGCTTAGTTTAATAAGCAAATTAGCCCATGTGCTAATTATGGAGTAAATAAAACGAAAATTCAAATAGTGTGGTAAATAAGCTTTTTAGCAAATTATCACATTAGCAAATTAGAATAAAATGGCAAAGAAAAAAGTAAATAAAAAAGAGGATTTAAAAGATATGAGCGTTGAATCTTTAAAAGGTAGAATTGCTGAAGATAAATTAAGACTTACAAAGTTGCAATTTGCACATGCAATGACACCACTTGAAAATCCTCAAATGATTAAATCTTTAAGAAGAGATATTGCACGTCTTAAAACTGAGGCAAACAGTAGAAACTAATTAGGAAATACGCAAGTATGAAAATTCCGAAATTGTTGTAAAATATTTTTTCACTTTTTCACTTTTTCATATTTTCAAATAAAAAAAATGGAAAGAAATTTAAGAAAAACAAGAACAGGGGTAGTAACAAGCAACAAAATGACAAAAACCATTACAGTTGCAGTTGAAAGAAAAGTAAAACACCCTATTTACGGAAAATTCGTAAAGAAAACTACTCGTTTCCATGCACATGATGAAAAAGATGAGTGCACAATTGGAGACATTGTAAAAATCATGGAAACTCGTCCAATGAGCAAAACAAAACGTTGGAGATTAGTAGAAGTAGTTGAGAAAGCAAAATAATTAGGTTGTACACTATTAAAGTGTATAACAACCAATGTACAATTTGAATATGATTTAGCTTTCTGAGAAAAATAATCAGAAATCCAAAAATCAAAAAATATAAAAATGATACAACAAGAATCAAGGCTTAATGTAGCCGATAATAGTGGAGCAAAAGAGGTACTTTGTATTAAAGTTTTAGGTAATAGTGGACAAGACTATGCTAAAATTGGAGATAAAATTGTAGTTACTGTAAAAGATGCAATACCTGCAGGTGGTATTAAAAAAGGTACTGTATCTAAAGCTGTAATTGTACGCACAGTAAATAAATTACGCAGAAAAGATGGTTCTTATATTCGCTTTGATGATAATGCAGTAGTTTTACTTAACAATTCAGATGAGCCTAGAGGCACTCGTATATTTGGGCCAGTAGCTCGTGAATTAAGAGATAAAGGATACATGAAAATTATTTCATTAGCACCAGAAGTATTATAAGTAAATATTTAAAGTTTAAGATTGAAAGGTTTGATAATTACAACTTTTAATCTTCAAAAAAAGAAATTATGAGCAACAGATTTAAACCTAAGTTTAATATTAAAAAAGGAGACCAAGTAGTAGTAATTGCTGGTGATGATAAGGATTTAACAAAACCAAGAACTGTACTTTCTGTTTTAATTGATAAAGCAAAAGTTGTGGTTGAAGGAGTAGCAATAGCAACTAAACACACTAAACCAACAGCTCAAAACACTGGAGGCGGAATTGTAAAAGTTGAGGCACCAATTGCAATAAGCAATGTAATGTTATGGGATGCTAAAGCAAAAGTAGCTACCAAAGTTAAACGTACTAGAGAAACTGGTAAATTAGTAAGAGTAAGTAAAAAATCTGGCAACGAAATAAAATAATGCACGGTTAAAAGTCGTGTTAAACAATAAAAAATCAATATGAGTACTACAAAATATACTCCAAGATTGGCCTCAAAATATAGAGCAGATGTAATTCCAGCTTTAATGAAAAAGTTTGGTTACAAAACTGTAATGCAGGCACCAAAATTGCAAAAAATTTGTATAAATCGTGGTGTAAACGGTGCAGTTAATGATAAAAAATTAATTGACGTTACAATTGGCGAATTGGAGCAAATAACAGGTCAAAAGGCAGTTCCTACTTTGTCTAAAAAAGACATATCAAACTTTAAGTTACGTAAAGGAATGCCAATAGGTGCAAGAGTTACTTTACGTGGAGAAAAAATGTATGAATTTTTAGATAGATTGGTAAGTGTTAGCTTACCACGTGTAAGAGACTTTAAAGGTATTAGTGATAAAGCTTTTGATGGTAGAGGAAACTATACACTGGGAGTAACTGAACAAATTATTTTCCCTGAAATAGATATAGACAAAGTAAACAAAATCACTGGTATGGACATAACCTTTGTAACCAGTGCAGAAACAAATGAAGAAGCATACGAATTGTTAAAAGAATTAGGTATGCCATTTAAAGGAGCAAATAAAAAAGATTAATTTTAAGTTACAAGATAAGTTGTTTAATTTGATTGATACAATATTATCTGATTATAAAAAATAAACATGGCAAGAAAATCAATTGTAGCACGTCAAGCTAAAAGAGAGAAACTAGTAGCAAAATTTGCAGAAAGAAGAGCTGCATTAAAAGCTGCAGGCGACACAGCTGGCTTAGATATGTTGCCTAAAAATTCATCACCAGTACGTCTAAAAAATAGATGTCAGTTAACTGGTCGTCCTAAAGGATACATGAGATATTTTGGAGTATCAAGGGTAATGTTTAGAGACATGGCTTTAAATGGTTTAATACCAGGTGTTAAAAAAGCAAGTTGGTAAAAAATCAATATGTTAATTAGCCTTAAGTTGATTAACAAATGAAAAAAAATTTTTAAATAAAAATTAGCACATTAGCAAATAGGCTAATTAGCAAATTAGAATATTATGGTTACAGATCCTATAGCAGATTTTTTAACTAGAGTTAGAAACGCACAAATGGCAGGTCATAGAATAGTTGAAATACCTGCATCAAATCTTAAAAAAAGAATCACTGAAATTTTGTACGATCAAGGGTATATATTGAAGTATAAATTTGAAGATGATAGTAAGCAAGGTTTAATTAAAATAGCTTTGAAATATGATGTAGCTACAAAAGTTCCAGCAATAAAAAGCTTAGAGCGTGTTAGCCGTCCAGGATTAAGAGCATATGCTAAACCTGCTGAAATGAAAAGAGTAATTAATGGTTTAGGTATTGCAATAATTAGTACTTCTAAAGGTGTTTTGACTGATAAACAAGCAAAAGCACAAAACGTTGGAGGTGAAGTTCTTTGCTACATTAGTTAATTATTTGTTAGTACAAATTTTTAATAATAGTACGATTTTTTGATAGTGTAAATCGTATTTCTTTAACGATGATAATTAAGCATTCTATACATTGCTGAAAACATCAAACATTATCAATTTTAATTAAAATATATACATAAAATAATATGAGTCGTATAGGTAAACAACCCATTTCTTTGCCAGCAGGTGTAACTGCTTCTGTTGAAGCTGGGAATGTAATAAGTGTTAAAGGTCCAAAGGGTACTTTAACTCAAACTGTTGATAGAGACATTATTGTAACTGTTGATGGTTCAGTAATCAACGTTTCTCGTCCTACAGAACAAATTCGTCATAAAGCCTTACATGGTTTGTACAGATCTTTAGTGCAAAATATGGTTAAAGGTGTTACTGATGGTTATGTAAAACAAATGGAATTAGTAGGGGTAGGTTTTAAAGCTGCAAATACAGGTAACGTTTTAGACTTAGCATTAGGATATTCTCACAATATTATATTTGAAATACCAAAAGAGTTAAAAGTAAATACTGTAACTGAAAAAGGTAAAAATCCTATAATCATATTAGAAGGTAGCGACAAACAATTAATTGGTCAAGTTTGTGCTAAATTAAGAAGCTTGCGTAAACCAGAACCATACAAAGGTAAAGGTGTGAAATTCGCTGGTGAAGTATTAAGAAGAAAAGCTGGTAAAGCTGCTGGTAAATAAAATTACTAGTTGGAAGATTGGCTATTAAATATTCAAATCTTCTCAGAGTAGTTTTAAATTTTTAAATTTTCAAATTCGGTTCAAATGAACAGTAATAAAATAGGAACAAAACAAAAAATTCAGTTCCGTATTCGTAAAAAAATCTCTGGTAGTTCTTCAAAACCACGTTTAAGTGTGTTTAGAAGCAATACAGATATCTATGCTCAATTAATTGATGATAATGCTGGAGTTACCTTAGCAGCAGCATCTTCAAAAGATAAAGATATTGTAGCACAAGCTGGTAATAAATGTAGCAAATCTAAATTAGTTGGTGAAGCGATAGCTCGTAAAGCAACTGAATTAGGATTGAGCAAAGTGACTTTCGATAGAGGTGGTAATCTATATCATGGTCGTATAAAAGCAGTTGCAGAAGGTGCAAGAGAAGGAGGATTACAATTTTAATTGATAATTAAGCGTTTGGAAATTGGGTTTATTAATACCCATATTCAAGCATTAAATCTTAAATAATTATGTCTAGAACAGTTGATAATAAAGTAAAAGCAAATACTGACGTTGAATTTAAAGACAAAGTAGTTGCTATAAACAGAGTAGTTAAAACTACTAAAGGTGGTCGTACTTTTTCTTTCTCAGCACTTGTAGTTGTAGGTAACGAAAATGGCGTTGTTGGACAAGGGTTAGGTAAAGCAAAAGAAGTTCAAGAAGCTATTACTAAAGGTATTGAAGATGCTAAAAAGAATTTAGTTAAAGTTCCTGTAATGCATGGCACTATTCCTCACGAACAATTCAGTAAAGCTGGTGCAGCTAAAGTTTTAATAAAACCAGCAGCACATGGAGCAGGTGTAATTGCAGGAGGTAGTATGCGTGCAGTTTTGGAAAGTGCAGGAATTACCGACGTATTAGCTAAAAGCTTAGGTAGTGCAAATCCACATAACGTAGTTAAGGCTACAATAAAAGCACTTAGTGAATTACGTGAGCCAATAGCTGTAGCAAAAAATAGAAATATAAAATTATCAAAAGTATTTAATGGATAAATTAGTCATTAAGTCATCAGTCAAAAAATTGATAAAAGATTTAATTGACTAGCGACAAATGACCAATGACCAAAATAATCGTCATGGCAAAAATTAAAATAACACAAATAAAAAGCGGAATTGACAGAAGTGAGCGTCAAAAGCAAACTTTAATAGCATTAGGATTAAATAAACTTCATGCTACAAAAGAAGTTGAAGCTACTCCTCAAATTTTAGGAATGGTAAATAAAGTAAACCATCTAATTAAAGTAGAAAATATTTAATTAGCAAATTTGTAAATTAGTAAATACGAAAATGTCTTTCAATTTGCTAATTTTCTTATTTATTAATTTTAACATTAAATAAGCGAGGGAAAGATTTTCCCGTAAGTAAAAAATCTAAAAAATGAAATTACATACACTAAAGCCTGCTGCAGGTAGTACACACAAAGAAAAAAGATTAGGTAGAGGTGAAGCTTCTGGTAAAGGAGGAACTTCTACAAAAGGTAATAAAGGTGGTCAATCAAGAGCTGGTTATCAAAGAAAAAATGCTTTTGAAGGTGGTCAAATGCCATTACAACGTAGAGTTCCAAAACGTGGATTTAAAAATGCAGGACGTATTGAATACGTTGTATTTAACTTAGGACAAATTGAACAATTAAACGAAAAATATAGCTTCTCTGAGTTTTCATTAGAGAATTTGTATATGAATGGCTTAATAAGCCGTACAGATAGAGTTAAAATTTTAGGAAATGGTGAGTTAAAAGCTACATTAAACTTCAAAGTAAATGCTATTAGCGATAAAGCTAAAGCAGCAATTGAAGCATCGGGCGGAACCGTTGAAATTCTAAAATAATTTCACATATTTGCGGTGCATTTAAAATGCACCTTTTTGATTTTAAGACTTTAAGATAATTACCAAGACAAAAAATTATTCGTGAAAAAATTAATACAAACATTAAAAAATATTTGGGAAATAGATGAACTTAAAAAGAAAATCATTTATACCCTTTTACTAATTTTAATTTATCGAGTTGGTTCACATATCGTGTTACCAGGTATAGATCCAAACAATCCTTCTTTAGCCGATGCAGCAAGTAAAGGTTCAAAAGGTATTTTGGGTTTATTTGATGCTTTTGCTGGGGGTTCTTTCTCTCAGGCCTCAATTTTCGCTTTGGGTATAATGCCTTACATTTCTGCTTCTATTTTTATGCAATTGATGACAATTTTGGTTCCTCAATTACAAAAAATTCAAAAAGAAGGAGAAACAGGTAGAAAAAAGATTACTCAATGGACTCGCTACCTTACAGTTATTGTAACTGCTTTTCAAGCAACTGCTTATGTTGCTTTTTTAACAAATCCTAGTGGACCTTATGCTCCTGCATTATTAATAAATGGACCATTATTTACATTCATCACTGTAATTAGCTTAACCGCTGGTACATTGTTTGTAATGTGGTTGGGTGAAAAAATTCAAGACAAAGGCTTAGGTAATGGTACTTCAATCATAATTATGGTTGGTATTTTAAGCAGATTACCAGCAAGTTTGTTAAAAGAATTTAACTCTAAATTCGAAAGAGGTGCTGGTGGCTTACTAGGTTTTACTTTAGAAATCGTAATATTAATTACTATAATATTTGGTTTGATATTATTAGTACAAGGGGTACGTCAAATACCTTTGAACTATGCAAAACAAATTGTAGGGAATAGAGATTTCGGCGGAGCTAGAAACTTTTTGCCAATTAAAGTAAATAGTGCTGGTGTAATGCCTATCATTTTTGCACAAGCAATTATGTTTATACCTACCTTATTTAGCTTTACTAATATGGATTCAGCTAAAGGAATTGTAAGAATATTTAGTGATCATAGCAATGTTTGGTACATGGTTATTTACAGTGTTATGGTTATTGCTTTTACATTCTTGTATACAGCTTTAATTTTCAATCCTAAGCAAATTGCCGAAGATTTAAAACGTAGTAATGGTTTTATACCAGGTGTAAAACCAGGTGAACCCACTGCAGATTACATTGGTGCCGTAATGGATAGAATTACTTTGCCTGGAGCGATTTTCTTAGCAATTGTAGGTATTTTGCCAGGTTTTATGAGTATGAAATTTGGAGCAAGCTCTTTTGTAAGTTCTCAAGAATTTAGTACATTTTTTGGAGGTACAAGTTTGTTAATTATGGTTGGTGTAATTTTAGATACCTTACAACAAATAGAAACTTACTTACTAATGAAAAAGTATGATGGATTAATGAGTAGTGGAAGAGTACAAGGACGACAAGGTGCAACTGAAATGCCAACAGCAACAGTATAAATTATAATGAAATTTTAAGAGTTTGATTTTGGTAGTGTCAAACTTCTACATAAATTTGTGTTTGGTTTTCATGATTTTTTGATTTTGTTTAAATAGGCCCACAAGTAACATTGTGGGCTTGTTTTTTTATATTCCTTTATTTATTTGGATTGTTTAAGTATCAACATTTTACCATTTCAAAAGTTTTATATATTTAGCAAAATTGCTTTTGTGTAGTAGTTTTTTGTGAGATTAAAATAAAGTGATTTTAGAGGTATCCATGTGTTCAAGCTTTGTAAAGTGAAGCCTTTCTCAACATAAAGTAAGATAAAGTAAATTAATTCGATCAATCTCAATAAGTTTGTGAAATCTTCTATTTCAGAATAAAATATTCAAGTCCATAATTAAAAGTAAAATCCATAAAATAGGAAAAATGAAAAAAAATACAGTAATTACTATCCTCGGACTTTTTAGTTTTCTTTTTTCCTTTAGTAAATTATTTTCACAATCATTAATTTTAAGAGACGATTTTGAAGGGAATAAAACTATAACTAGATGGATTGGAGATGATTGTGTTATTGATACTAATTTTAACAATCCTCAATCTAATGGAATAAATACTTCTTCAAAGGTTTTACGATATGCCGATGTTGGAGGGCAGTTTGCCAATATTAGGTTTGATTCTAAATCTTCATTTAATTTAAGTACAAGTAGTGTTTTTTCCTTAAAAATATTTGTTCCTTCAAGTGGTATTACAGGAAGCCAACCCAATCAAATTTCATTAAAATTGCAAAATGGGGTTTTAGCTGCACCTTGGGAAACTCAATGTGAAATAGTAAAACCTATTCTATTAAATCAATGGCAAACTATCACGTTTAATTTTGCTACAGACACTTATGTAAACTATAATATCAATTCAGGCAATCCTATAAATAGATGGGATTTTAGTAGAGTTTTATTACAAGTAAATGGCGAAAACAACAATGCTAATGTACTAGCTTTTATTGACGACTTTTTGTACAGTGGCTCATACTCAACATTTAACAATTTGGTTTGGACAGACGAATTTGATGGCAGTGGTGCTGTAAATAATTTAAACTGGTTTCATCAAACTCAACTGCCAAATGGAAGTAGTTGGTATAATGGAGAATTACAGCATTATACTAATAGTTTAACTAATTCTTTTCGTTCTAATGGCATACTTAATATTGTAGCCAAAAGAGAAGTTCTTAACAGTCAAGGGCATACAAAGCAATTTACATCTGCAAGATTAAATTCAAAGTTTGCTTTTAAATACGGACGTGTAGAAGTTCGTGCTAAATTACCAACTGGAGCTGGTACATGGCCTGCTATATGGATGCTTGGAAAAAATATTAACGAGCCTGGAGCATTTTGGCAACCAACACATGGCACTACAAATTGGCCAGCTTGTGGTGAAATTGATATTATGGAACATTGGGGCAGTAATCAAAATGTAGTTTCAAGTGCTATACATTTTCCTGTAAATGGGAATTTAAATGCTGGGCAATATGTAACCAATGCACAAACTAAAACAACTGTTTCAAGTGAGTTTCATGTATATACTGTTGATTGGGATGCTCAACGAATTACGTTTAGTGTAGATGGTATTAATCATTTTAGCTATAGTCCTGCGGTAAAAAACCAATATACTTGGCCGTTTGATGCTGAGCAATTTTTGCTTTTGAATGTAGCTATTGAACCTAGAGTAACGAGTGGTTTTGCACAATCGGCAATGGAAATTGATTATGTAAGAGTGTACCAAGCAAACCCACCACTTCCTTTAAACTTCACACATTATAACATAGCATTAAATAGCAGTAAAACAGTTGAAAATAAATGGGTAACTGCAAACGAAGTTAATGTTGCTTACTTTAATTTAACAAGAAGTACAAACGGAAGAGATTTTTCTACCATTGCAAAAATTGCTGCAAAAAATAACACAATTAATAGCTACACTTATTACGATGAATTGCCATCCACTACTAACCAAAATAAATATTACTATCAATTGCAAAGTATTGATAAAGATGGAAGTAAAAGTTATAGCGAAGTGAGGCAACTATCTTTTAGTAATGCAAGTGGGGGAGTAGAAGTTTATCCTAATCCAACAAAATCGTTAATTACCATTAAAGGGTTAGCTGTTGGCGAAAACTATACCATTAGCGACGTAAAGGGAAGCATTATGCAACAAAACAAAGTAACCCAATCTAATTTTAGTTTAAACATTAGCCACTTTTCTCCAGGAATTTATGTATTAAAAACATCAAATGGGGTTGTACATAAATTAGTTAAAGAATAACTATAATAATTCTGGGAATGGGTAGAATGAAATAGATAACTACCTTCTGCCAGCAATTAACAAGTTAAGGTCGGTGAATTTAAGATCAAATTTTTGGCTCATGTACAAATCTGTAAGTGAGCCTTTAAATAAATAAATTCCCTCACGTACATTAAAATTGTGCCATACTATTTCCTCAATACCACCTTCTTCGCTAATGTTTAAAAGTAACGGCATTAATACGTTACTTATAGCTTGGCTAGCAGTACGGGCAAATCCACTTGGAATATTAGGTACACCATAGTGTATAACATCGTGTTTAATAAAAGTAGGTTTTTGGTGGCTGGTAAGTTCACTAGTTTCAAAACATCCACCTCTATCAATAGCCACATCAATAATAATACTTCCTGGCCTCATAGAAGCAACCATTTCTTCAGAAACTACTACTGGTGCTCTACCAAATTCATTGCTCATGGCACCAACAGCTACTTCACAAGTTTTTAATTGTTTACTCAAAATTCTAGGCTCTAAAACACTTGTCCATACACGTTGACCTAAATTGTTTTGCAATTGTTTTAATCTGCTTACATTGTTGTCGAATACTTTAACACTTGCACCTAAGGCTAAAGCATTTCTTGTAGCAAATTCACCCACAATACCTGCCCCAATAATAACCACTTTTGTAGGAGGAATGCCACTTATGCCACCCAGTAATACCCCTTTGCCATTATTAAAACTACTAAGGTATTGCCCTGCAATTAGCATTACAGCACTACCAGCAATTTCACTCATGCTACGTACAATAGGATAAGTGCCACTATCGTCTTTAAGGTTTTCAAAACTTAGAGCAGTAATTTTTTTCTCCATCATTTTTTGAACCACATTTTGTTGTAAAGCACTATAATGAATAGGAGAGATGATGGTTTGGTTTAATTGTAAAAGAGGTAAATCGTCCTCAACAATTGGGGCACTTTTTACTAATATGGGAGCTTTAAAAACATCTTCGTGATTGTAAGCAATAGAAGCACCAGCCTCTGTATAATCTTTATTGCTGTAATGACTAGCTTCGCCTGCATGATGCTCCACAGTAACACTATGCCCATTACTAGTTAAAACACCCACAGCATCTGGCGTAAGCCCAACACGGTTTTCTTGAAAAGCAGTTTCTTTAGGAATACCAATATGCAACTTTGCACCTTTGGGTTTAATATCTAGTTTTTCTTCTAAAGGTTCGTAGTTAAAAGATGTTGTAATTACAGGTATGGTAGAAGACATGCAGTAGTTATTTTTTTATTATTTCAAAGGTAAGTGATGGGATGGAATTCTTAATTAAACATTTTAATCTACAATTCATAGATACGCTGCTAATTAATACTTCGTTTGAGTTAGTTTAATGGAAAATCACGTAGTCATCTTTCTTGAGTCTTAGATGTAATTACATCTTAAATTTGCATTTTAAAATGGTAAATTAATCTGTTAGGTTACAGCATTAATTAACCCTATTTGAATGTCATGAAAAAAATTGTAAAAGCCATTTTTATTTTTAGTTTTATAGTATTTAAAACTAGTACATTAAAAGCACAAGCAACTGTTGATAGTGTAAAAACTGCTATAGTTAAGGTTTCTGGCATTCATTGTGAAGGCGACATGCCCGAAATAAAAGAACTATTAATTAATAAAGAAGGTATTGATGACGTATTATTTACGAGTTTAAAAAATGGGTCATCAAATTTTACTATAATTTATCATACAAGTGTTTTAAAAGAAACACAGTTTAAAGCAATTATTGAGAAAATACCCAGTTGCTCAAATGCTAAAGTATTTCCTTACAAAGTAAAAAACATTGCTATAAAAAATAATTAGTGAACTCAATTAAACTTAAATATTTAGCTGTACTAATTTTTTGTTTTTTGTTTTTTGCAGTACAAGCACAACAATTACGAGGTAAAATATTTTCTAAAACCCAAAGCTCAAAAAAAGTTTTGGCACAAGCTAGTATTAAATGGCATAATAGTGATAGTGGCACAATAAGTAATGCTAATGGGGTGTTTGAAATACCTTTAATTGCTGATACTTTAAAAAAACTAATAGTTTCGCATATAGGTTTTAAAGCAGATACCATTTTGATAAAAAATGAAACTTATGTATCTATTACTTTAATGGAAGAAGAAATTGCAAACCTTAAAGAAGTATTGGTTTCTACAGGCAATAAGTTTTCCTTTATATCCTCAACTAATCCTATAAAAACAGAAGTTATTACTCAGAAAGAATTAACCAAATCGGCATGTTGTGATTTAGCGGGCTGCTTTGAAACACAAATAACTGTTCAACCTCAAACTACAAATGTAGTTACCAATACAAAAGAATTGAGAATTTTAGGACTTTCAGGAATTTATAATCAATTACTTTTTGATGGTATGCCTTTAATGCAAGGGCTTACTCAAACCTATGGCATTAGCAATATTCAAGGAAGTTTGGTAGATAATATTTATGTTGTAAAAGGAACTAATTCTGTATTACAAGGCTTCGAAAGTATTAGTGGGCAAATAAATGTAATTCCAAAATCGCCCGAAAAAACCGATAAACTATTTATAAATATGTATATGAATAGTTTTTTAGAAAAACACTTTAACGTAAATTATGCAAACAATGTAGGTGCAACAAAAAAATGGAACATGTTGTTAGCAGCTCATGTAGTACAACCAGCACAAACTACTGATAGAGATGGTGATAATTTTTTAGACTTGCCAAAACTTACAAGATACAGCCTTTATAATAAATGGAAATATGGAAGCGAAACAACCGTGGGTTTTTTTACAAATATTGGTTTGCGTATTGTAAATGAGCAACGTGTAGGCGGACAAATAAATTTTGATGTTGCTACCCAAAAAGGAACAACCCTTAGTTATGGGCAAACTGTAAACTATGTACAGCCAGAACTTTACACTAAAACAGGTTATAAATTTAACGATAAACATGCTATTGTTTTAATAGCATCAACCCATCAGCAAAATCAAGAAAGTTATTTTGGAACATTAAAATATAATGCCAATCAAGTAAATAGTTATTTTAATTTACAACACGAATTTAATTGGCAAAATCAATCAAACTTAAAATATGGAATAAGTTACAGGCACCAAATTTTGAATGAAGAAATTGCTTTTACAAACAATAGTTTAATGCGAACTTATGATGGAAAATACACAACAAAATTAAATGTGCCAGGTGTGTTTGCAGAAAACACAACAAAGTTTAATAACGATAAAATAGTGTGGATTGTAGGCGTAAGATTAGATAAGCATCAACAATATGGAACTTATTTAACGCCTAGAAGTTTGCTGAAAATTAATGTTGGCAAAAATGGAACTTTAAGAGCAAGTGTAGGCACAGGTTGGAGGCAAGTAAATTTATTTAGCGAAAACATAAACTTGCTAGCTAGTTCTAGGGATGTGATTTTTGAAGAAACAATTAAGCCAGAGCAAGCTTTTAATTGGGGTATAAACTATACACATAAAATTACAGGTAATAATTTTGACTTAAATATAAGTGCCGATTATTTTCAAACTCAATTTCAAAATCAGTTTTTTCCCGATTATGATAGAGATGCTAAAAAAGCTTTTATTAGAAATTTTACAGGAAATTCTACTTCTAATTCGTTTCAAATAGAAGCTAGTATTCGTTATAATAAAATTGTAGAATCAAAAATTGGCTATAGTAATTTAGATGTATTTAGAGTTGAAAATAACATGAAGAATGTTTTGCCATTTAACCCAAGTGATAGAGTAATGTGGGAGTTTTCTTATAGACCAACTAATGATAAATGGTTTGTAGATGCCAATATTCATTGGGTTGGCACTCAAAGATTACCAAATACGAGTAATAGTCCAACAGCTTTTAGAGCTCCATCTTTCTCAAAATCATATACAGTTGTAAATGCCCAAATAACTCATAAAGTAAATGAATTAGAAATTTATGTAGGATGCGAAAATTTATTTGATTTTAGACAGCTAAAACCCATAGTAAATTGGCAAAATCCTTTTGACGATTACTTTGACACTTCAAGTGTTTGGGGCCCTACAAGAGGTAGAGAAGTTTATATTGGTTTTAGATGGAGGATGAAATAAGCCAACTTTAAGTAAGCTAAGCACTATTACATAAACTTTGTAAGTTATTAAAAAGTAAAGAGATTGTCTCAAAAGTCCGAGACAATCTCATAAAATGATTTGCACATTTATTGGAATACTCTTTTAATTCAAATTCCTAAAATCTACTGGCACTAATTTACTTACTCCAGGTTCTTGCATAGTTACCCCATAAATTACATCAACAGCACCCATAGTTTGCTTGTTGTGGGTTACAATAATGAATTGAGAGTTTTCGCTAAATTGCTTAATCATGTTGGTAAATTTACCCACATTGGCATCATCTAAAGGAGCGTCAACCTCATCTAAAATACAGAATGGTGCTGGTTTAATTAAGTAAATAGCAAAGAGTAGGGCAGTAGCGGTAAGTGTTTTTTCTCCACCACTTAGTTGTTGAATACTTGCTGGGCGTTTGCCTTTTGGTTTTGCAATAATTTCTATCCCCGTTTCTGCTAGGTTTTCAGGATTCATTAAAACCATATCAGCAGTATCTTCCTCAGTAAATAAGGCTTTAAATACTTTTTGGAAATTTTCTCTTACTTTATTGTACGTATCTAAAAACTGTTGGTTGGCAGTGGCTTCTACTTCTTGAATGGTTTGTAGTAAGCTATCTTTTGCTGTTACAAGGTCGTTTTTTTGCTCCAAGATAAACTCATACCTTTTTTTCATTTCAGTAAAAGCTTCTATGGCTGTAGGGTTTATTTCGCCCATGTTTTCCATACGCTTTTTCATTCTATCACTGGTAGCAATTAAATCTTCTAATGTGCTTTCTGTGTTTCTAGCTTCGTCTAACACATCATCAATATTAATTTTAAACTCAACATACAATCGCTCTTTCATACCAGCCAATTGCAGTTTAAGTTCGTTTAATTTGTCTTTTATTTCGGCTAAGCTATGCTCACAAATTTCTTTTTGTTTTACTTGTTGGCGAAGCACTGTTTCTTTTTCTTGCAACACATTGCGTAAAAGATAATAGGCTTGGTCGGCTTCGTTTAGCTTCTTTTCTTCTGCTTCTTTATTACGTAGTAAATCTACCAAACCATCTTGTGCACTTTGCAATAAAAATTCGTTTTGTGCAATAGTTTCTACACTATCTTTTAATTGTGTATTGTTTTGCTCAACTTGTGCTGTAAGATTATGTAATTGTTGTTGTTTAAATTGTAACTCCTGTTTTAAAGCAGCAATTTTGCTTTGTTGCTTAGTAAGTTCAATATTTTTTTGATTGAATGTAAACGATTCGTTGCTATATAGTTGTTCGGCATTTTTGTAATCATCCTCAATAACTTTCATGTTACTTAAGGCCTCTGCAATGCTAGTATTTAACTCAAGCAATAAAGTTCTTGTATTGGCAATATTGTCATTTTCGGTATGAAGTCTTTCTTGATTATCTTCAATTTTTTCTACTGTACTATTATAAGTAGATTGGATGTTTTCGATTCTATTTTTTGTACTAAATACGGTATTAATTAGTTGATTAATCTCTTGCTCGGTTTGCTTAATTACATTTTCTTTAAGCTGCTCATTGTACCCAATTACTTCGTTGTGTTTTGCTTGAATATTTGCTTTTAACTCATTTACAACAACTTCTTGAGCTACAATTTCTTCGTGTAGCTTTTCTAAATTTTTAGCTCTACCTATTTTTTTACCTTCAAACAAACCAACACTTCCACCAGTTAAAGTATAAGTGCCTTTAACATATTTACCTGTTTTTTCGAGTACTACAGCATCATTACTATTTTCGAGTGCATCGTCGTTTTCGGCAATAAATACATTGCCTAGTAAATGATTTGCTAAAGATTTATAAGCATCATCCACCTCAATAACATCCAAGGCTTTAATGGTATTGGCAGGTTGGTTATAGTTTGTTGACCTTTCACTTACTAAATCTTTTATAAAAAAGTTAGCCTTACCTTTTTTGTGATTGCTAAGTAAGTTTACAGCTTGCAAACCTTCTTGTAAGTTGTTTACAACATAATAGTTTAGGTAAGGTTCTAATACATTTTCAACTGCAGCTCTAAACTCTGGTTTTACATAAATAATATCGCTAAGAATTGGGCTTTTAGAGTTCCAGCCATCATTATTGTGTAAAAATTTTACACTTTCAGGATAGCCTTCCATTTTATCAACCATACTTTTAAGTAGGTTGTATTCGTTGCGTTTAGCATCTAAAGTTCTATTTTCATCGTTCAACTTGTTTCTTAAAACTTCTAGGCTTGCCTGAGTTTCAAAAATTTGTTCTTTGGTTTTGTTTTGATGCTCTTGTAATTGTTCTAAATCAGTTTTCTTTTCGGTTAGTTGATTTTCTTTTTGTTGCAATTCTGCTTGCAATTGTTGTAATTGTTGTTCTCTTTGAGTGTTTTCTTGTGTAAGTTGATATACACTTCTTTGTAAATTTTGTATAGAAGTATCCGCAATAGCCACAGTTTTTTCTGCATCAAATTGTTGACGTTGAATGGCTTGATAACCCATTCTGTTGCTATCTAACAATCCTCTTTTTTCATCTACAATTTTACGAGCCTCATCAGCTTTTGTTCTTGCAGCTTCTACTTCTTGTTGAGTGGTTTGAAGGCGTGTTTCTTCCTCAGATATTTGGGTTTGACTAAGTTCAATTCCATCATTAATTCCTTGAAGTTGGCCTTCGGCTTTAGCCAAAAAATCTTTAATGCTTTCTTCTTTTTCTTTTAAGTATTGAAGTTTTTGTGTAGCAAGATTTTTCTCATTTTCTTTGGTTCTTAATGTTTGTACTAATTCGTTAAAGCCTTGTTGCATGCTTTGTAGGGCTTTTTCTTTTTCTATAAACCCTACTTTATCGGCTTCTAAAGCAGCCTCTTCGGTTGCAATTGAAGCTTCTAATTGCACACGAATATTGGTTTGACTTTCTTGTTGTTCTTGTAAATCTTTGTAAGTAATATTAAACCCTTGTAAGCTAGCTTTGGCTAATTCTACTGCAATTTCTTTATATTCTTTTTTAAGTTCATAATATTTCTCTGCTTTTTTAGCTTGATTTTCTAAGGTTTTTAGCTGATTATTTATCTCGAATAATAAATCTTCGATACGAGCTAAATCTTGTTCAGTAGCATCTAATTTATTTTTAGCTTCTTTTTTGCGGGTTTTATAAATGGTAATTCCAGCAGCTTGTTCTAACATTCGGCGACGAGAATTTTCTTTATCTCTAATAATATCGTCAACCATTCCAAGCTCAATAATGGCATAACTATCTGTACTTACTCCAGTGTCAAGGAATAGGTTATGAATGTCTTTTAATCTGCATTGAACATCGTTTAGGCGATATTCACTTTCACCATTTTTGTAAAATCTTCGAGTAACTGTTATGGTTGAAAACTCTGTTGGCAATAAATTTTTGGTATTTTCAAAAGTTAAACTCACCTCTGCTAGGCCACTTGCACTTCTGTTTTTGCTACCATTAAAAACCAAAGCTGCTTGGTTTTCGCTACGGAGTTGACTAATTTTTTGCTCACCAATAACCCATCTTATGCTATCAACAATATTGCTTTTACCACATCCATTAGGGCCAATGATGCCAGTAATGCCTTCATCAAAACTTACAATAGTTTTATCGGCAAAACTTTTAAAACCTTTCATTTCCAAACTCTTAAGTCTCATAAAATGTTATTTATATTAAGCAAAAAGTTATAATTTGTTGATTTACAATACAATCGTTGTTTTGTAAAAAGATTAAATTGTAAATATTCCCAAAGAAAAAAGGTGAATTTTTTACTAGGGTCTGCGAACATAATGTGTTTATGTAGTATTAAAAACTACCCACATAGTTGTGTGAATAAATAAGACTAATAAGTGGAAAACAAATAAAGAGCAAGCTTAGTGCTTGCTCTTTATGATATTGAATTTAATTTTAAATAAAATTATTTAAACTATTGATTATTATTGTTTTGTATTGTTTTGTTGATTTTAAATATCTTAATTCTTTTTCTTTTTTAACATTTGTTTTTCTAGTTCAATAGCTTTTGCTACAGCAGCACCAGCATCAACAATTCCACCAGTTTTACAAAGCCTAGTAAATTTGCATTTTTCATTTTTGTCTGATGGGATATTTATCAAATCTTCTGATGGTTTATAAACGGTTTCTTCAATAATTTTTTTAGTTTCTACAGCAGTAAGCCATGGGAAGTTTCCTCTAAGTAGTCCTGCAAGTCCAGCTACAACAGGTCCACTCATACTCGTACCTTGTTGCCTTCCATAATTATTAAAATGAGGTAAGGTGCTATAAATTTTCACCCCAGGTGCAAAAACATCAACATTGTTTGCACCGTAGTTGCTAAAGTCGGCAATAACAGTTTCCTTTGATATTGAAGGATCTGTACTTGCACCAACTGTAATATAATTTGGAGCTTTTGTTTTGTTTAAGTAAAACGAGGTAGGGTAGCTGTTTTCCTCATCAATATTTTTAGCATCATTTCCTGCACTGTGAATTAAGAGCACATCCTTTTTTGCAGCATATTGTATAGCACTGTCAACCCAATATTTTTGGGGCGAAAAAGGTTTGCCAAAGCTCATATTTATAACCTTAGCACCATTATCAACAGCATAAAAAATGGCAAGTGCTACATCTTTATCATACTCATCCCCATCAGGTACAACTCTTAAAGCCATAAGTTTAACATTGTTTGCAACTCCTTCACTACCAATGGAATTATCTCTTTGAGAAGCTACAATTCCGGCAACATGAGTGCCGTGCATTGGGCCTGGTCCTTTAACATTATTGTTGCCATAAAACTTATCATTAATATTGTAATAATCGTCTTGTACAATTTTTAGACGAGTATTTTCTGGGGCTTTTTTGGAGCCTTCATTATTTTTATTTTTACTTTCAATTTCACTTTCGAGCTGTGTTATTAAGTTTGAGAATGATTCAGAATTGTCTAATTGAAAAAGTTTATATACCGATATAACTCTTAGTTTGGCATCTTTGGTTTCTGCAGTTTGTGGTTTGTATTTTTCGAGGGAGTCAATTGTAAAATCTGCAACTTTCATTTCATCTGTAAGTAACTTGCCTTGGGCTTTTAACCTTTTATAAATATTCTCCATAATCATTAAATTCATCAATTCTTCTGTTGATGGATTTAATTCTTTTTTTGTTGCTAGCCAATTTTGATAGATATGTTTATCAATAATATTTAGTTGATTGGTATCAATAGCACCTTCAAACTTTTGTTTAAATTCGTGATACATTCTTACTTTTTCGCTGGATGCATTTTTAATTTGTTCTCCATTTTTATTACCCAAAAAGTTCCAGCCATAAACATCGTCTATGTAACCATTTCCATCATCATCTTTATTGTTGTTTGGAATTTCTTGATTGTTTGTCCATAGTACATTTTTTAAATCTTCGTGTGCAGTATCAATTCCACTGTCTAGAATTGCAACAATTATAGGTTTAGATATTTTTTTGTTTTTAGCTAATAATTTATAAGCAGAGTCTAAGTTAATTCCATAGAATCCATCTTTTTGTTTGCTTAATAAATGCCAGTTTTGAGGTAATGAATTTTGTTGTGCTACCGCTGTAATGCTAAAAATTAGTAATGCTTTTGTAAATAAAGATTTAATCATTGAGTAAATTTTGGGTGTAAATTTAATGTGTATGAATTATTAGAGTTTGTATTTTAACATTGTATTAATTTTAGGGTTGAAATTATTTTTTTAAAAAAAGAGTTCAAAATTTGGTGGAATTAATTGAACTTCTATATTTGCACTCCAATCGAAAAAAGTAACAGTTTTTATCGGTTAAAAACAAAAAAGGGAGTTTAGCTCAGTTGGTTTAGAGCATCTGCCTTACAAGCAGAGGGTCGGCGGTTCGACTCCGTCAACTCCCACAAGGTCTCACTGAAAAGTGAGACTTTTTTTTGCCTAAAATTTGACAAAAAGATTAGTTAGTTGATTTATAATGTACTATTTGTTGTTTGTAAACTGTTTTGTACGATAACTTAGTATTGTAGATTAAAAATTAATGATAGTAAATTGTCAATCTAAATTACTTGTGTTTTTGCAAAATATTACAGTTTTAAATAGTTGAAATTTTACTTTCCCCAAAGGCCTAAAAAAGCATCATTTCTAAATTGTATTATGGGAAGGGCCTGCGAAGGATTACCTTTTAAAATATACTTTATTGCCAAAATAATTGATGCTCCCCACTTAACAAAGTATTCCATATTCTTTTTAATAAAACTCCAATAGCCAATAGCTAAAGTTCTTGCACGTTCTCCACGCCCAATACCACTTGCAACTCTATACATATAGGCTCTAGTAAGTTTTTCAGTTTCAATTACATGTCGCACAATTATAGTTGGATCGTAATAAATTTTTTTACCCATTTTTTGGAGCTTTATATGATATCCTTTACTCTCTCCGCCAATTCGTAAAGTGCCCACTACGCCTAATAAATTTTCATCAAAACCACCCACTTCATCAAAAAGCTGTTTAGGAGTTACCATATTGCTTTCTAAAGGAAATTTTTCGGGTGCAAATTCTTTTACAGTGTTGCTATAATCAAAATTTCCTACAAGGCTAGAAACATAGTAACTCATCCACTTTGGCTCTTCTGGTATGTATAAAGGAATAATTCGTCCACCAACACCATCTGCATTGGGGTTATTTTTAAAAAAAAGAAGAATTCTTTCTAAAAAATCAACATTGGCTTCGGCATCATCATCCATAAAAACTAAATACTTTCCTTTGGCCAAAGCTGCACCTGTATTGCGTGCATAGGTGGCTCCTTGTCGCTTTTCTTCTATATAACTAATGTTAAAATCAGTATTTTTGGTAATATAATTTTGGCAAATCTCTTTTGTATTATCAGTGCTGTTATTATCTACAACAAATACTTCGTACAACGATTTATCAATTGTTTGGTTGTACAAACTTTCCATTGCATTGGCAATATATTTTGCTCTATTGTAGCTGCAAATTACTACACTAAGTTTTAAATTTTCAATTGTCATTACTTGCAAATAAAAATATTTTTATACTAAATTTTAATCCTAATATTGCTACTCATACAGTTTAATCACAAACCAGTTGAGAGAAGCACTATTTATAAAAAAAAATAAAGACCGTTGGGAAAACATTGCACACCATCCATCAAACGATATTGATGAAATGGCCAACGAATTTACTTCTTTAGTTGAAGATTTAGGTTTTGCTAAAACCTTTTACCCACATAGCAAGGTTACAAATTTTTTAAATGCAGAAGCTAGTAAAAGATATTTAACTATTTATAGTAATAGAAAAGAAGACCAAAACAAAATAGTATATTTTTTTAAAACTAGTTTACCCCTAACAATAGCCAAACACCAAAAAGTAATAGGTATTTGTTTTATTCTTTTTTTAGTTTTCTTTTTTGTAGGATTTTTTAGTGCTATGAAAGATGAAACCATTGTAGCCGATATTTTGGGAGATGAATATCTTAGAATGACAGAAAAAAATATTGCTGATGGAAATCCATTTGGAGTTTATCAGCGAGATAATCCTTTATTAATGTGGTTGGGCATTTTTATAAACAACACAAAAGTCTCTTTTATTTATTATTTACAAGGGTTAGCTTTCTTTTGGTATGCACCTGTAAATCTTATTGAAAATGGATTAATGGTGGGTAGCTTCGATTACTTTTTCTATTCAAAAGGATTAGGTGGTTTATTTATACTAACTGTAATGATACATGGTACTTTAGAGTTAAGTGCCATTGTAATTGCTGTTGCAGCAAGTGTAGTTTTGGGGAAAAGTTGGATGTTTCCAGGTACATTAAACAGATTAGAAGCATTTAAAATAGGAGCAAAAGAATCACTTAAAATAATTATAGGATTAGTACCCATTTTTATAATTGCAGCTTTTTTTGAAGGTTTTGTAACCAGACATTACAAAATGAATCCCATTATTAGTGCCAGTATTTTATTAGCATCTGCTTCTTTTATGATTTTTTATTTTGGGATTTATCCATTAAAAGTTAAAAAAAAGTTTTCAAAAATTAACAGCGTTACAGTTTAATGAAAGCAAAATTATTTATTTTATTTTTTTTATTATTTGGAGTATTTTCAGCTATTGCTCAAGAAGCGAAAATAATTGAAGACAGCACAAAAATAGAAGTTACTCCAAATGATGGAGATGATGAAACATTGGAGGATGAGACTGTAATTGAAAACGAAGACTCTATTTATAAAGCTCATTTATATTATATAGATAGTGCAAATTATCCTTATCTACCAATTAATAATTTAACAGATACTTTAAATAAGTTAAAAAATCAAGAAGAATATTGGTATGTAAATGCAGTGTTTAAAGACAAAACCAAAAAAAATAATGTTCAAAACAACAATGGTTTTTGGAGTACTTTCTTTGCAAGTTTAGCATTTAGAATTATTATTTGGACTTTAATAATTGGGGTAGCTATAACAGTTCTTGTTTTGTTTTTTAATGAAAACAATATTAGCTTTTTCAAAAGGAAATCTAGAAATGTAAATGATGCCAGCACAAATGAAACTAAAGAAGAAAATATTTTTGAAACTGATTTTGATAAAGCTATAGAATTAGCTAAAAATAGCAACGACTTTCCTTTAGCCACAAGATTACATTATTTACACATTTTATTGCTTTTGCACCAACAAGGAAAAATTATTTATAGCAAAGAAAAAACAAACTTCGATTATTTAGTGAGCCTTGGAAATACCAATTTATATAAAGATTTTGCTAAAGCTACTCGTAATTATGAATTTGTTTGGTATGGCGATTTTGAACTTAACAAAGACCAATATTTTATTATTGAAACTGTATTTTTAAACCTAAAAAAACAAATACAGTAATCATGAAAAAGCTAATTTATTTGCTCCCTATTTTATTGCTACTTGCTGGTATTTATGTAATTGTAAATAACAAAAAAGATAAGGAATTCGATAAAAAAACAACTTTCAAAAAAAACGACACTCGCCCTTATGGTACAAAAGTGTTGTACAATAGTTTAAAACAACTATATCCTAACAAGCGATTTGTTGTAAATGCAAAATCTCCTGGGTTTTGGTGCTATGAAGATAGTGTTAAAAATGGCGACAATATTTTGTTTATTCATACCAAACAATTTGAGCCATCAGAATATGAGCTTAAGTTGATTGAGTCATTTGTTTATCAGGGAAATACTGTTTTTATAAGTTCTGCTAAGTTTAATGAAGCTACTAAAACCTTTTTTGATGTCGATTTTAATGAATATGGATTCAACTTATTTGGATTTGCAAATTATTCAGATAGTGTAAATACATACCTTAAGACTCCTTTGTTTAAAACTGATACCACTTACTTAAATTATGGGTTTTCTAGTAGTACAGGAGTAGTGAAGTATGATACTTCAAAAGCACTTGTTGTTGGAGAAAATCATAAAAAACAACCAAATTTTATAGCTCTAAAAATTGGTGAAGGAAATTTGTATTTACACACCGATCCTTTTTTGTTTACCAACTACTTTATTCTAAAAGAAGGTAATAGTGATTATTTGCAAAAATGTTTAGCCTTGTTGCCTAGCGACGCAAATAAATTTATTTGGGATGAATATTACTTTAATCCACAAAAAAAGGAGACTTCTAAAAACGATTCACCTTTAAGAATACTATTTAGTTATCCTGCTTTTAAGTGGGCATTTTGGTTATTAATTTTAATGGGAATTTTATACGGACTAATAAATATAAAACGAAAACAGCGTTATATAAAACATATTCCACCACCAACAAACGATAGTATTGAGTTTGCTAAAACTATTGGAAGGTTATATTATGAGCAAAAAGATCATGCTAATCTTGCTCAAAAAATGGCAACCTATTTTTTAGAACATGTTCGCAACAAATACTTGTTAAATACTAGTATTTTGGATGAAAATTTTGTAACTAAACTAAGCGGAAAATCTGGATACGAAGAAGAAAAAATAAAAGAATTAGTTAATAGTATCACAGAAATTAAAACTAATAAATATATCAATGAAGTTTCTTTAAATAGGTTTTATTTACAATTTCAACAATTTTATAATCACACAACAACTTAATAAATATGGAAGAAAATGTTTTTGAGCAAAGGCTAGATTTGCAACATGTGCAACAAGCAGTAGTAAATCTTAACAATGAAATAAGAAAAGTAATTGTTGGGCAAGATGATATGGTAAGAATGCTAGTAGCTGCTATTTTAGCTGATGGACATGTAATAATTGAAGGTGCTCCAGGTGTTGCAAAAACAATGACAGCTAGGCTTGTAGCCAAAAGCATTGATGTACAATTTAGTAGAATACAGTTTACCCCAGACCTTATGCCAAGTGATGTATTGGGTACATCAATCTTTAATCCTAAAGAACAAAATTTTGAGTTTAAACCTGGCCCAATATTTAGTAATATTGTTTTGATTGATGAAATAAATAGAAGCCCAGCAAAAACTCAAGCTGCATTGTTTGAAGTTATGGAAGAAAGGCAAGTAACTATGGATGGAAAAACGTATAAAATGCCACCACCATTTATGGTAATTGCTACTCAAAATCCAATTGAATATGAAGGTACATATCGTTTGCCAGAAGCTCAGTTAGACAGATTTTTATTTAAAATTTCTGTACCATATCCTACGGCAGAACAAGAAACTAATATCCTATCAAATTTCAATAAACTTGGTAGTAAAAATGTTTTTGAAGATATTAATAGTGTTTTAACAGCTAATGATATTGAAGCAATTAGAAACACAATAAAGCAAATAATAATTGATGAAAAACTTATAAAGTTTATTACTTCTATTACTACAACTACTCGTAACTATAAGTCAATTTATTTGGGAGCTTCCCCAAGAGCTTCCATTGCTTTAATGAATGCATCAAAAGCTATAGCTGCTATGAATGGAAGAGATTTTGTAACACCAGAAGATGTTGTTTATGTTGCACCTTATGTTCTACGACATAGAGTAATATTAACACCAGAAAAAGAAATGGAGGGCATTACTGCAAATGAAGTAATACAACAAATTATTCAACAAATAGAAATTCCTCGATAACAATTATGAGAGGAATAATAGCTTTATATAATTCGTTTTATGTAACCAAATATCTTTATTGGGCTATCATAGCTATTGCAGTTTTAATGGCTTCATCATTTTTTGTGCCACCTATTTTAGATATAGCTACATTTTTATTGGCTGCTGTTGTACTAATATTTTTAATCGATGTGGGTATGCTATACCTAAAACGTAGAGCTTTATTAGCTGCAAGAACCTGTGCCTCAAGATTTAGCAATGGTGCCCTCAATGAAGTAACTATCGAAATAAAAAATAACTACAATTTTCCAATTAGCATTTTTATTATTGATGAATTACCATACCAGTTTAATAAAAACTTAGAACTTCCAATTGTAAAAATTAGTGGAGCACAAAATCATATTATTGAGTACAATTTAAAACCTACACAACGAGGAGAATACAACTTTGGAAACATTTTGGCTTTTGTACAATCACCTTTAAATATTGTACAAAGAAAATTTAATTTTCCTGCAAATATTACCATACATGTATATCCATCTTACTCTCAATTAAAACAATTTAGTTTAAATGCAATTGGTAATAATTTAAATCAAACGGGAAGTAAGCTCTTAAAAAAATTAGGAAATAGCACGGAGTTTGAGCAAATAAAAGAGTACATACCAGGTGATGATTTTAGAACAATAAATTGGAAGGCTAGTGCTCGTAAAGCAAGCCTTATGGTAAACACTTATATTGATGAAAAAAGCCAACAAGTTTATTGCTTAGTTGATAAAAGTAGAACCATGAAAATGCCTTTTGATGGAATGACACTTTTAGATTATGCCATAAATGCCAGCTTAGTGCTTACCAATATAGCTATTCAAAAACAGGATAAAGCAGGGCTACTATGCTTTTCTCAAAAAGTTGATAATTTTATTACTGCTGAGAAAAATAGTTTGCAAATGCCAACCATTTTAGACACATTGTACAAGCAACAAACTAATTTTTTGGATGCCAGTTTTGAGAATTTATATGCCCAAGTAAGACATAGAATTAAACAACGTAGTTTGCTGATTTTGTTTACTAATTTTGAAAGTAAGTACAATCTAGATAGGCAATTGCCTTACCTTAGAAAAATGGCTCAACATCATTTGTTGCTTGTTGTATTTTTTGAAAATACTGAAATAAAAAAGTTGCACCAAAAAACAGCTGTAAATACAGAAGAAATTTATATAAAAACCATTGCTGATAAATTTTTATACGAAAAGAAATTAATGGCTAAGGAATTGCAGCAATATGGAATTTTGTGCATTCTTACTACTCCAGAAAATCTTACCATAGATGCAGTGAATAAATATCTTGAAATTAAGAAAAGGCAAGCCATTTAACTTATTTGAAAGCATTTTTTTAAAATGCCCTCATCGATTTAAATTCAATATTTAAAATAACCGTGATGAATTTAGTATTTGCTACAAACAACAACAACAAAGTACTCGAAATTAGGAAAGTATTACCACCACATTTTGTAATTACTACACTTAAAGAAGCAGGAATTTTTGTTGATATTCCTGAGCCACACGAAACTTTGCAAGCAAATGCTATAGAGAAAGTTGATTACATTTTTAATGATACAAATCAAAATGCATTTGCCGAAGATACAGGCTTGCAAGTTGAAGCTTTAAATGGAGAGCCAGGCGTAAAAAGTGCAAGGTATGCAGGTGATGCGAAAAGTGATATCAAAAACATTGAACTATTGTTAAAAAACTTAGAAGGAATTGAAAATAGAAATGCAAATTTTACAACCATAATTGCTTTGCGATTTAATGGAAGTTTACATTTATTTGAAGGCGTTTGCGAAGGCAAAATAATTGACCATCCTACAGGTGAAAATGGCTTTGGTTACGACCCCATTTTTATTCCAAATGGAAGTACAAAAACTTTTGCTCAAATGACTATGGACGAAAAAAATATTTTCAGCCATCGTAAAAAAGCAACCAAAAAATTAATTGATTTTTTAAACAGGTTTTAATGGAAAGAATTAAACTAACCCCTCCAGTAGAATTTAAATTTAGTACAAAAATTAAAGTAAGAATTACTGACATTAACTATGGAAATCATGTAGGTAATGATACATTCTTAAGTTATCTGCACGAAGCAAGAATGCAGTATTTAAATCATTTCAATCATACAGAGCTTAATGTAAATGGGTGTAGTTTAATAATGAGTGATATTGCAGTACAACTTAAAAGCGAACTTGTTTATGGCGATGAATTTGAAGTATTTGTACAAGGCACTAATTTTGATAAGTTAGGTTTCGATATTTTTTACAAACTAATAAATACAAAAACACAAGCAGTTGTTGCAATAGCAAAAACAGGAATGGTTTGCTTTGATTATACACTAAAAAGGAAAATAAATTTACCTGACGATTTTGCTGGAAACTTCCATTTATCTTGAAGTTGTTTGTGATTTTAATCAATAGAACAAAATTTTAGCGGAAATAGAACAACAAATGCTGCTTAAAACCAGTACAATGTTTGCAAAGCCATATGCTGTATTAAAACTACAACGAGTTAAGTTGTTGGTAGGCTTTGTAATAACTACAACGGCATAAAATCCTACAAAAAAGATTAGACCTCTTCGACAATTGATTTGAAATAAAATCATTTACGTCATTTCGACGATAGGAGAAATCTAATTGTACAATTTATACAGATTTCTCTGGCAAGAACCATCGAAATGACGTTATAGTTTTAATTAAAGAAGAGGGCTATTTTAAAATAGAAAAGTAACTTTAGAAATTAAAACAACTCAGGTTGGGCATTATCAGTTTTTGGAGCTTCTTCCCAGCTCATTTGTACAGATTTTGAAAAGTCTAAAAGTTTAGCACCAATTGCCTTGTAACCCATAACTTCCACCATTTTACTAATCTTAAGTTTGCCTTTTCGTATTTGGTCGCCACGCCCTTGTTGTACAGCTAATACTGGCTCTTCTAATGTGGTTACACTAGTAACTGTGTTTCCATTTCCTTCTTTTATAAAACTATACTTGGTTTTTAAAGTGGTGGTTTCTATTTTAAAACGCTTAACTGTGAATTGTGTTTTTTCAACATCATGGTAAACGGCAGTTACTATTTTATTTACATCAAATTTTTCAATCAACACTACTTTTTCTGCCTCTAATCTTTGTGTAAATTCAATATCTGTTATTTCATAAAACCCATCAACATACATTACCAAAATTTTATCTTGCTCTTCAAAACTTCCCAATAAAACCCCTTTTTCATCAGCATTTAGTCTTCCAAATTGCGTATCATACCAAATTTTTCTTCCAGCCAAAGTGCTTCTTCCTGCTTGTTTTAGTTTAACCGATTTTATAGGGTATTTTGTAGCAATATTGCCTTGGCTACTTCTTCCTTTAATTTCAATTTCTTCGAAATAAAATTCTAATTCTTTATTTCTTGCACTACAATTTGGACTAAGTAAAATTTTCACCATTTCTGCTTCGCCATTTGCATTTGCTGTGAAATATAATACTTTGCTTTTGTCACTACCTTTTGTTAAATCATATTCTTTGTCTCTTGTAATGCCTGTAACATTAAACCTTTTGGCATAGCTTGTACCTGATGCCCCATCTACATAAATCATATTGTAGGTAGTACGTTCATCATTCTTTTTAAAAATAGCAGCATGTAAAATGTCTTTACCAATAAAGTTTTTATCGGCCACTTTTACCACTTTCATTATTCCTTTTTTGGTAAAACAAATAATATCATCCATGTCGCTGCAGTCAAACAAAAATTCATCTTTCTTTAAACTTGTACCCACAAAGCCTTCATCTCTATTAATGTATAATTTAGAATTGGCTATGGCAATTTGCTGTACTTTAATGGTATCAAAAACTTTAATTTCAGTTTTTCGTTCTTTGCCTTTGCCATATTTTTTATAGAGGGTTTCAAAGTAGGCGATGGTAAATTCAGTTAAGTGTTCAAGATGATGTTTGGTATCGGCAATATCATCTTCAATACTTTTTATTTGAGCATTTAACTCATCAATATCTAATTTATAAATTCTGCGAACAGGCTTTTCTGTAAGTTTTATAACATCTTCTCTTGTTACATCTCTATTTAGTTTTTTTCGAAAAGGAAGAAAAGCTTTTTCAATAGATTGCAATACAATTTCCCAAGTTTCGTGCTTAGCCTCAAGCTCTTTGTAAATTTTTTCTTCAAAAAATATTTTTTCTAGAGAGGTATAATGCCATTTATCTTGAAGCTCATTTAATTTTATTTGAAGTTCGAGTTGCAATAAATTTTTGGTATGATCAACACTGGATTTCAACAATTCTTGAACGCCAATAAATCTTGGTTTTTGGGTATCAATAATACAAGCATTGGGGCTGATACTCACTTCACAATCAGTGAATGCATAAAGTGCATCAATAGTAATATCTGTAGAAATTCCTGGTGCCAATTCAATTACAATTTCTACCGATTTACCAGTAAATTCTGTAACTTTTTTAATTTTTATTTTACCCGAATCATTTGCTTTTGTAATACTTTCACAAAGTTGAGATACTGTAACGCCAAAAGGCACATCTCGTATAACTAAACTTTTTTTATCCAGTTCTTCTATAAAGCATCTTACTTTAACTTTTCCACCTCTATTGCCTTCGTTGTAATTGCTTACATCAATCATCCCTCCAGTTTGAAAATCTGGGTAAAGTTCAAATTTTTTGCCTTTTAAATGTTTAATAGCTGCTTCAATAATTTCACAAAAATTATGAGGCAAAATTTTGGTAGATAATCCAACAGCAATTCCTTCAGCACCTTGGGCAAGTAGTAAAGGAAATTTCATTGGCAAGTTGATGGGTTCATTTTTTCGACCATCGTAACTTAATTGCCAGTTGGTAGTTTTTGGGTTAAAGGCAACATCGTTTGCAAATTTGCTGAGCCTAGCTTCGATATAACGTGGAGCAGCTGCATCGTCGCCAGTTCTTATATCTCCCCAATTTCCTTGAGTGTCAATAAGTAAATCTTTTTGCCCTAAGTTTACTAAAGCATCACCAATACTTGCATCTCCATGAGGATGGTATTGCATTGATTGACCAATTATGTTTGCCACTTTATTAAACCTGCCATCGTCCATTTCTTTCATAGCATGTAAAATTCTACGTTGTACTGGCTTTAATCCATCATCAATTGCAGGCACAGCACGTTCTAGAATAACATAAGAAGCATATTCTAAAAACCAATTTTTATACTGATCGTTAACACCTTTGTGTGATTGTTGTAATTCTAATTCGTCCATCTAAATAAATTATATCACTAAAGCAAAAAAACATGTGATTTATTATTTATCATGTTTTTGCAAAAAGTTAATTGAAACCAAATTTCTTAAAATAAATAATTGTAATTCAAGTTGTGCTAAACTCTATTTTAAAGTTTAGTGAATTAACAAACTGTAATTCTATATTTCTTCGTTTTTTGTGTTGGGCAAGGATACTTCAATTTCTTTCCAACCTTTTTCCCAATCGCCAGTTACTACAAGTTTTCCATCAAAAGCCAACTGCTTTAGCCTCCAAACTAAAAAAACGTCGCCAGTTTTTACTTTCATTTTAGTTAGTACATTATTTAAAATTTTGGTTAGTTTTTGATTGTCGTTGGTAATAGCAGTCAAAAGTTCTTTATCGTAAAAACTAGCTTCTTTGCTTACAATTTTTTTACCACCTTCTAAAATTCTTATAGTAGCATTTTCATCACAAAGTTTTAAAAATTCGTCTGGATCAATTTCAAACTCACTTAAAGTAATTGGGCGAGCCAATTTTTTTGCTTTCAAAAACTCTTTGGGCTGTATTTCGTGTAGGTGTTGTGGGTAAAATATTTGTCCTTTTTCGTTTATAAATGGAAGATTATTTAAATACAATACATGTATCCTGCCTTGATAATTTTTTAATTGGCTCACAAGCCAATAATAACTACAAACATCATGTTGATTTTGAGCCATCCAAATCCAAACTTGCTCTTCGTTGTTTTCTTCTAGTTGTTTTAAAACATTGTGCACTGTAAGTTTGTCATCAACCAGTTGCATTTGCTCTGTATAAGGTGAGTGTAGAAGGGCATTTTCCCACCAATTTTTTCTTTCTTGATAACCCTCTGTTTCAAAAATTTTGGCAATTGGCCCAACTGCAAAATCATCTTTTATTTCTAGAATATTTCCATTTAAACTTTCATCTAAGGCAATAGCTTGTTTTAAAACAGAAATACTCGCTTGTTCAAAAACTATGTGAATCATTTTTCTCTATTCTTATTTTAATTTTATTTCGTGATTGGATAATTATAATCCAATCCATAACTTCTGGATTTATCAAAGAAATGGCTGCTACTTCTTTTTAATTCATAAGCTGCTTCTTTTAGCAATTTAGTAATTTGCTCATCAATTGGTTGATTAGTTTTTAATACTTTATTAGTGAATTGTGTAAACGTATCATCTATGTCAATTTTAGTTGTATCGGCTGGCTGTAATCCACAAAATGCTAGTTTCCAATCAACATCTTTTTCGCTTTCTTTATATTTATAAAAGTACACCCAACCAGATTTGTTTTTTGTTTGAAAAGGCAAATACTTATTTAAATACACTAAACTGTCTTCTCTTCTACGGTTTGTTAAAATAGCTTTTGCAAAATCTTCTTGCAATATTATTTTTTTAGGTAAAAGATTAAGCTTGTTGTTGGCTTTTAAATATCTAAACACACTAATTTTTGTTTTTTCATCTTCAGCCAATTCACTCCAAATGCTATCGCTAAAAGGCTTTTTGTTTTTTTCTAATAGCTTGGCTGTAAAGAATTTTACTTCACTGGTTTTTGATTGTAGGTTCTTATTTATAAAACTTGCAACGTTTGGATTTTTATCCCAAAAAGGCATTAATAAATTTGAATACGACATTAAGTTACTGTTACTATTATAACTTTTGTATTTATAAGAATACGAAACGTCTACATCACTTTCATCATCTCTAGAATTACTTTTGTTAATTAATTTTTCATCACTTATTTTAAGTTTTTTCTGTTCAATTTTTGCATCAAAAAATAATTTACTACTTAGCGATTCATATTCTTTGCTTGTAATTAAATTGCTATCAATCATGTTCGAAATTAAATCATATACTTTCCATTTATAATCGTCTAAACTGCTTAGATGCAATAGTGTTGGTAATAGATTTTTTGCAAGTAAAATGGTATCGTTAAAGTTTTCAAATAAGGTTGTTACATTATCTTCATCCTCAAAAACAGGAGGATCATTAAGTAAAATATCTCCCAAAATTTCAAAAGCTTTATTAGTTTTTAAATTTCCCAAAGCAAGTATGGTTTTGTTTTGAAAAGTAGCAGTATCACCAGCTTTATCATAATATTCTTTTAGGGCAAAAGCTGCATCATCTGTTTTTCGTAAATAACCAATTTCTTGAATCAGGTTGGTTTTATCTAATATATAATCTTTGCTTTTATTATCTAAATTGTTGATAGCATTTTTAATTAGTGGCAAGTCGGCCTCAATAAACTTTACTTCGTTTATATGTTTTTTTGCATACTTAGAAATAGTTGAATCTTTTGAATTGTAATCGTCAAAAAACTTATTACCTTTTGGCATAAATAAATCAAAGTTTGTTGCACTGTCGTGCATTGGTTTAAAGCTATCAAAAAAATCTTGTTTTGATTTAGATAAATTTTCGTTTGTATTGGCATGTGTATAAATTGTAAACAACATTGCTTTATTTAAAATTAATTTTACTTTTAAATATTGCGTGGAATTGGTATCAGTTAAGTTAAAATTTAATGTTCTTACACCATTGTTATAACTAAATGATTTATTGGTAATGGCAAAATCTTGGTAGGATTCATTTAGGGCAGTAATATTTAAATCTTCTTCTAATTCTTGCCAAAATTTAGTTGAATCTACAACGTATTTATATTTTGGATAAGCTTTAGATTTTACTACTATTTCTTCATTTGTTTTATCGCTGCTAAATACAAACTTTTCTTCGGTCTCAGTATAGTCTTCAATGCTTATGCTTGTTTTGTTTTCAGCATTTTGCACTCGTTGACTTAGCCTTGCAATCTCTAAAAATACTTTTGAAATACTATCTAAAACTAAGCTTGACTTTACAGAAAAAAACAATGTACTATCTTGATACTCTTTTGCATCCCCATCATGTAATGGTATTGTTTTAAATGATTCTACAAATTGCTGTGCTTGTTTTTGATTGTCTTTGAACTTGGAAATTAGTAAATAGAAATGTGTACCAACATTATAAATTCTATTCAAATAGTTATCATCATCGACACATTTTCCACTTAATTCTATATAGTTCATGCCGTTAATATTGCCTAGCTTTTTTATTGTTGGGGCAAGAAAATAATTGTTACTTGCAAAACTTTGTGCACATAATGAAAGACTAAAGGTATCTTCTTCTAAAAAATTATAGTTGATAAATGTTTTTGGTAAGATATAAAAATATGTTTTAGAAGTGGTGTCGTAGGCTTCGTAACCCTTACTTTTTCGAGAACTACCATTCATCATTCCAAAATAATTTCTTTCAAACGATGTGTTACCATTGTTTTCAATAGGTATTGTAGGTAAATTTACTTGAAATCCTCCTGTACTTGGCGAAAATGGTTTTAAATCATTGTTGGCATTGGGTTTGGTAAAGCTTATGCTTTTAAAAAATTCAGTAGCTTCTGCACCTTTTACATACCCTTCAAAGCCACTCATTTTAAATACAATTACTTCTAAGGGGGTAATAAAAATGTTGTACCGTTGAAAATCTCCTTTTCTGGTTTTGTTTAAAATATCGAAACCATTGTAGCCACTTAAACTAATAGCTTTTTTGTCAATAATTTTTCCAGGTATATTCTCGTACAACAAGCTATCAATTTTTAATTTCATTCTAGCTTCATTGTAGTTCCATAAATATCCTTGTGTTGCTACTCTCGTAATCATATAGTAAGCACCATTACTAAAATCTGCATGAACCCATTGTTTATTTATACCTTCATTTGCATAAGTAGAACTATAAAATTTTCCAGGGGCATTTACAGTAAATAAACTGTCTTCGGCAAACTGTTTTTCTAGTTTTCTTGGAATAGTAATTTTGTTTATTTCGTCTCTTTTCTTGCTCATACCAATTCCCATTATAATTGGTCTTAATGTATAACCTTTGGCACGCAGCAATTCAATTACACCTCTTTTACCTGGTAAGTGCATGGCACCAACAGCAGCAAATAGAGTATTACCTTTTTTTAAGATTTTTGTAACTTCATTGGCATGAATTTCGTTGCGTTTGTACAAAAAATATTCATAAAAACCTTCACTGTTCATTGATTTTCTTGAAAGACTATCCATTAAATCCAGATTACCTTTTCTATAAGCATCTTCAATAGTATTCAAGCCAATTTGTAATCTATTGCCTTGGTCTTCGTCGGCTTCGGTGCTTCTACTTTTTCTTTTTGATTCTCCAGCAAATGCTTTGTAACCTTCTATCATCAAAGCCTCACTTTCTTTAAAATCTTCTAAGCTAAAGAATTGTTTTTTTAATTTTTGAGCACATTGAAAAATGTGCATATCTAAGTAGGTATTCTCTTCAAAATCGCCTGAACTGCCAAAGTTTCTATACAAAAAATGATTGATTACTTCTGGATCCCAGGCTAACGCACTTCTTAAAGGAATATCATTGTAGTTAATTTGAAAACTGCTTTTAGTTATATATTCGTTGGAAATTCCATTTTCTCCATTTTCTCCAGTGCCATACATAAACTTGCTAATTTTATTGAATATGCTTTCTAAGTAATCTTTTTGCCAAGTGTTAGGGTTGTTTTCTAGTGCAATCGCATCGACAGAATTTAAGGCATTGTAAAACGAATCGCTAAGGTTAAAAGCTAATTTGCTACTTACGTGCATAGTGCCAAAAAGATAAGCTTTGGTTTTAATTCCATTGCCAGTAATTTCCCATAAAACACTAGGATATTTTAGGGTGTTTTCTTTTTTTTGACTTACAGCAAAACTGCAAAAAAAGCAAGTGAGGCTGGCTAAAAGAATTTTCATTTTTGTAGGGTTCATGTTATAATGTTTTAAGTTTTATAGTATTAAGTTTCTTGTATATTATTATTTTTTTGCAATTAAATAATACACACAAGTTGTAAAAAAATTTCTTACCCAAGGAATATTTCTTAATATGGGTAATTGTTTCAAAGGTTTTATGCCAAATTTAAAACTGTATATTGGGTTTATGATATAATGAGTTTTGTTTACAATTTTATAATTAGTTTCAGCAGCGTATTTTTCAAATTGTTCTATTGAAATTTGAGTGTCTCTAATTTCTAATAAATCTGCCATAGGCTCATTAAATTTTGTTAATATTGCCTTGTACCAACTATAAGGCAATAAATGCCAATAGGGCAATTTGCTTAGCCATTTAGTTCTACACAATTGTTGATGCCCACCAAAAGGCATTTGCCAAGGCGGAAACCCAAAAAAAATGCAACCTTTTGGCCTAAGAAATCGTTGCATTTCAGCCATAAGTTTTGGTTGATTATGTATATGTTCAATTACATCTTTTAAAATAATGATGTCAAACAATCCTCCCAATTCAGCTGCATCCACTTTATAAATATCTTTTCCAATAAAACTAGCTTTGCCAGCTTGTACAAAACTTGCTAGTTTTTCGTTAGCCATATCTAATCTTGGTGTATCAAACTCAACACCAACTACTGTGCAACCTTTTTGCAAAAAAGGCTCCAATACGCCTGCTTCGCCACATCCAATTTCTAAAACTCTTAATCCACTTTCAATGGACAAATATTTTTCAATAAATGGTATTACAAAATCTCTTGCATTTTGAGATTGCATATTGAAATACCTTGTTCTATCGTAATGAAAATCAAACATTGTTTTTGTACAAATTGAGCATGCAATTTTAGTTTAAAAATATTATAATTTTAAAATGCTAAAAATGTTATTGGCGGATTACACCAAAATACTGTTGTTCAAGTTAATTACAAAGAGAGTAAAGCATTATTTTTTACTATTTTTTAGCCTGTTGTCCAAATATTGGTTTTGTGAATGTTTGTTGGCTAGTGCCAACAAACTGTTTTTTATGAATTAATTCAAAAAAATGAAATTCCAAAAGTTAAGAAACTCATAAACCAAATCATATTTCAACCAATTGAAATTGAAATTGAAATATCATACTTCATTGAATTAAAAAACTTCGACTGAGTAATCAGTAATCTAAATCTACTATTATATGGTATTGGCTGCTAAATTTTAACAGCAGTGCCAGTAGCAACTACCATTAGCATGCTACCTTTTGCCCCAACAGTTTCAAAGTCTAAATCTAAGCCAATAACAGCATTTGCCCCCATTGCTGCTGCTTTATTTTGTATTTCTTGCAGGGCGTTATTTTTAGCTTCTTCAATTACACGTTCATAGGTGCCACTTCTTCCACCAACTATATCTCTAATGCCAGCAAAAATGTCTTTAAATAAATTGGCTCCAATTATAGCTTGTGCTGTTACAACACCATAGTAGTGTTGTACAGGATGCCCTTCAATATTGTTTGTTGTTACAACTATCATTTTCTAAATAAATTTAAGTAAAAAAAAGGCTGCTACTTGGTAGCAGCCAATATAAATTAAGCAAGTTTTTTATTGAATTACAATAGTACTGTTATATACTTGTTTTCCATTAGCATCTACTAATCTTAGTAAGTAAGCACCAGGTGTAATGCTTTTGTTTAATTGTATATTTCTGTTTTTTTCGCCAGTTAATTCTAACTTATTGGCAGTAATTGTTTTTCCTTCAGCAGTTGTTATTACTACATTGAAATTTCCTTTTAATGGGGTACTAAATTGCATTTGTACATTTTTATTTACCACAGGATTAGGATATACATTTATAGCAGCCAATTTAGTTTCAATGCGTGTAGTATTATTTAATCCTCTACTTTGATAAACCAAATTTCCATTAGCTAAATCGCTTACATTATAAGCTGTACCTTTTACTGCAATAGGTTCTGCTTGCCAAGTTGCTGGATTTACTTTGTAATAATTTTTAGCATTATTTGCACTGCATATCAACAAATTTCCATCTTCATCAGCAGCTGTACCATTTGTAGTAAAATCGGCAGGTAAATTTTTAATATTTCCAATAAACTCTGCTTCTAAAGTTGTGGTATTAATTTTAAAAACATTGTTGCGTAAGGTAATTAAATATAAATTTCCAAACACATCACCCACCATATCTCCACCCCAGCTAGTACATTGTGTGTGTACACTTATAGTTGTGTTTTTGTAGCTGTCTTTTAATGCACCAAGGTTGGTAATAGTATTATCATCCCCTGTACTAAATTTTACCAAATTATTTCCATCATTTGTAAGAGCGTAGCCAAAACCTTTGCTGTCAAAACACATTCTTGTAAAAATGTTGTTTTCACCATTTTTTGGTTCTATACTAAAATTGTCGGCTGTAATAATTTTTATTGAAACTTCTTTATTATTATTTAAATCAACATACTTTAAATCTGGAGAAAACATATTAGCAAAATACAATCTGTTATGCACTTTGTCATAAGCAGCAGCTGCTATTGCTTCATGATTGTTGAAATTAAAGTTAACTCGATTAGATTTTTTTGGAAAAGATCTAGAGGTTAGCAAACTTCCTTTAAAATCTTTAGTGTAAATGTCTTTTTCAAACTTTCCTTCGGCAATGTTAATTTCTCTTAATGCACTCCAATCGTAGCTGCCTACATTTTCTGAAGTAAAAGCAAAGGTTTTAGTTTGTGCATTTGATGTAAAACTTGCTGCAACTAGTAAAATGGGTAGAATTGTTTTTTTCATAAATTTAATTTTTGTGCAACTAAGGTAGTGTATTTTGCAATTATTATTTTTTTTGAAGGTTTATTTTTTACAAATGATTTTAGTTTACAAATTTTAACCCCATATTGCAGCATGAATTTGTATGAACAATTTTACAATAATTGGAAAAATAAAGCTCCCTTTAACAGTATTAATTCTTATGGAATTGTTGCTGTAAGTGGTGGTTTAGACAGTATTGTACTTTGCCATTTACTACATCATTTAAAATGGCCATTTGCAATGGCACATTGTAATTTTAATTTAAGAGGGGAAGAAAGTGAACGCGACCAAAAATTTGTTGAAAACCTAGCTAATAAACTAAACGTAACCTGCTACTTAAAAAGTTTTAATACCCAAAAAGAAGCTGAAATTTCAAAGGAATCAATACAAGTTACCGCTCGAAATCTTCGCTACAATTGGTTTGCACAGTTGCAAAATAAAATAGTTACTGAAAAAAAAATAAAAAATGTATTTATACTTACTGCTCATCACGCCAATGATAATGTAGAAACTGTTTTACATCATTTAATTAGAGGCACTGGTTTAAATGGATTAACAGGAATTGAGCCAATAGATTATGTAAGAAATATTATTCGACCGCTATTAAATTTTACAAAACAAGAAATTTTGTTATTTGCACAAAAAGAAAATATTGAATTTGTAGAAGATAGTAGCAATGAAAGTACAAAATACACAAGAAATTTTTTAAGAAAAACAGTAATACCAGCAATTGAAGAAAAGTTTCCAAATTGGCAGCAAAACATGCAACAGAATATTTTGCGTTTACATGATGCTGCATATTTATATAATAAAGCTTTGCAACATGAGTTAAAAGGTTTTGTAACGTATAAAAACAATGTTTTGCATTTGCCTATTAACAAGCTCAAAAAATCCACTATTGTAAATACTATTTTGTGGGAAGTATTAATGCCATTTGGATTACAATCTGCTCAAATTTCAGAAATTATAAAGTTGTTTGATGCTACTAATGCAGCATACATAAAGTTAGATAAAGTAAAGATTATAAGAGATAGAGCATGGTTGGTGATTGTACCAAATGAAGAGGAACAATTTGCTTCTATTTTAATTGAAAGTTTTGCAGAAAATGTGGCTTTTGCAAATAGCACTTTGCATTTTGAAATGTTTAATTCAATTGAAGAAACAAATTTTAAAAAAGCAGCAATATCAGAAATTTTTATACCTGCAAAACTTCTTTGTTTTCCTATGGTTTTAAGACCATTTAAAACGGGAGATTATTTTTACCCATTAGGAATGCAAAAGAAGAAAAAACTCAGTAGATTTTTTATAGATTTAAAACTTTCTCCTTCACAAAAAGAACAAGTTTGGGTGCTAGAAAGCAATAAAAAAATTATTTGGGTAGTAGGGTTAAGATTGGATGATAGATTTAAGCTAATAAACTTAAAGGAGCCTTGTGTGAAAATATCTATTACATAAATTAAAAAATGCCACTCTTTAAAAGTGGCATTTTTTAATTAAGTATTTGCTTAGTATTTATTTTTTTGGATTGTTTGGTTGTGGTGCAGCTTGTTGTGCTTTTTGCTGAGCTGCTTGTGCTTGTGCCATAAAATCTTTAGTGCTTAAAACTTCAATAACTTCTACTTCAAAAATCATATTAGAATTTGCAGGAAAAACGCCAGGGTTTTCTTTATCGCCATAAGCCAAAGCTGCTGGAATTAAAATTTTTCCTTTACCACCTTTACCAAACATTTTTATTGCATCTTCTAAGCCTGGTACAACATTGTGGTTGCCTACCATAATTGGCAAAAGCTCTTTGCTACGAGCATTGGCTCCTGTATTGGCATCAAATTCTTTACCATCCATTAAAGTGCCTCTATAAGTTACTTTTGCTGTCATGCCTGTATCTAGTTTAGGCAAATCTCCTTCTTTTTCAACACTAACTAAAACTCCCAAAGGGCTAGTTACAGTTTTTAAATTGTTTTTCTTAGCATATTCAACTAGAGCTTTAGATTGCTCTTTAGCTTTTGCTTTATTTTTTTCGTCTTCTTTTGCTTGTAAGGCTACCATTTCTTTTTGGTAATCTGCATTAGCATCAGCTTCGCTGGTAAAAATTTTTATAAGTTCTATTTTACCTTTTATATATGCTCCTTTTTTAAATAGTCTATCATAATCTCTTATCATTTCCATTTTTTTCAAGGAATCGATACTTAATGAAAATTCTAATTTATCACCAACAGCCAATTGGTTAAATACTTCAAAGAAACTATACTTTGGTGTTTTGCTGGTGTCGAACATTTTATATTCAGGCATTGCACCATTATAAGTTGTACCCAAAATGGTATCTTTTGGCGTAGTTAAACGGTATTCTAAGTTGTATTTTACAAAGTTACCATGCTTTACTTTTTGAGTTCCTTTGCCTTTTGTAATTTTATAAGGCATGCCAGATGGTGTTTTTTTAAACTGGTTGCAACTGCTAAACGCAATGGTAGCAACTGCTAATATGCTTACAAATAATTTTCTACTAATTAAGTTCTGCTTCATATTCTTTTATAATTGTTTTAAAATGTTCTGTTGTATTTTCTAAAGTGTCTAAACTGCTTCCACCAGCAGCTGCTTTATGTCCTCCTCCATTAAAATGTTTTCTTGCAAACTCATTTACATCAAATCCATTTTTACTTCTAAAGCTCCATTTTCTTTCTCCTTCTCTATCAATTACAATGGCTGCTAGTTTTATATCTTGGATTGAGGTTAAATAGTTTACCAAACCTTCGGTGTCGCCAGTTTTAATATCAAATTTTATGAGGTCAGCTTTAGGAATACACATTAAAGCTGTATTTAATTCATAGATAATTGTCATTCTGTTTAGCAAAGCATTACCTACAAATTGTAGTTTATTTTCTAAATTGGTATCGTAAATATTTTGATGAATAATGCTATGATTTAACCCCATTTCTTTAAAATGAACAATCATTTTATGCACAGATGCTGTACTAGATGGGAACCTAAATGAACCTGTATCTGTCATAGTACCTGTATAAATACAAGTTGCCATATCAAGATTAAGGTTAGTAGCGAATGGCGAGTTCATAATAAAATCATAAACCATTTCGCAAGTGCTACTTTTATTGGTATCGCTAATTCCATAATCAAATGATTCCACATCTGGTTCTTGATGATGGTCAATTAAAACCTTTATACAATAAGCTTTGCGTAAAATAGGTTCCATATTTTTTACCCTGCTTAACGTATTAAAATCTAGGCAAAAAATTATATCAGCTCTATTTACAATAGTTTCACTTTTTTCTTTAGCAGTTTCATAGTTCAATACCTTTTTTACGCCTGGCATCCAACGTAAAAAATCAGCGTAATTGGTAGGAGAAATTACTTGAACTTCATGACCTAAGGATTGTAAAAAATGATACAAAGCCAAACCGCTTCCCATTGCATCGCCATCAGGCTTTTGATGCATGGTTATAACAATCTTTTTTGGAGATTCTAATAAACTATAAAAATTGCTTATATCTTTCATAAAAGGGTGCAAATGTAGTGGAATTAGGATAAACCTTTTTTGGGTAGTGAAATAAAGGAAAAAGTTAAAACTTAACTAAATAATTAGGAGTAAAATAAAAATTGCAATAAGCTTCCATTATTTTTACCAAAATCAAATTGATATTTTAATTTATGAAGAAATTTTCGATAGGAGTTTTATTCTTGTTTTTTGCAACAATCGTAAATGCTCAAGATATAAAGAAGGTTAGAATTGATGAACTAAAAAATTACATCAATCAGTCCAAAAAGCCATTAGTGATTAATTTTTGGGCTACTTGGTGTAAACCATGTGTTGAGGAATTGCCTTATTTAGTTGCCCAAACTAAGGCTTATGCAGACAAAGGGGTTGAGCTTGTGTTGGTATCATTAGATTTTGAAGAAAATTATCCGAAAGACATAAAAACGTTTCTCAAAAAAAACAACTACGAAGCTGTAAACTTTTGGTTAAACGAAACCGACGCCACAGAATTTTGCCCCATAATAGATAAAAAATGGGAAGGCACTATTCCAGTAACCCTAATGTTGGATAACACCAAAAATTACAGAAAATTTTATGGGTTTTCCTTAACGCCTAAAGAAGTTGAAAAAGCATTACAGCAATTAGTAAAATAGTTTTTTTTCAACTAAAATAAAGCTGTAAAAGCTTCAACCTTATATTTGTTTTTTATAAATTTATGAAATCAGAAATTAGAAACGATTGGAGCATCAATGAAATTCAAAATATTTATAATTCTCCACTTTTAGAATTGGTATATAATGCAGCTACCTTACACAGAAAGTATAATGATACAGGTGAAGTACAGGTTTGTACATTACTTAGCATTAAAACTGGAGGTTGTAGTGAAGATTGTGCTTATTGCCCTCAGGCAGCAAGGTATAATACAGGCGTAAACGTTCATCCATTAATGAAGCAAGATGAAGTATTGGCTTATGCACAAAAAGCTAAAGACGCTGGCAGCACTCGTTTTTGCATGGGTGCAGCTTGGCGTGAAGTAAGAGATAATAGAGATTTTGATAGAGTAATTGAAATGGTTAAAGGTGTAAACCAAATGGGCATGGAAGTTTGTTGTACACTAGGAATGCTTTCTGAAGATCAAGCAAAAAAACTGGCAGATGCGGGTTTGTTTGCTTATAACCATAATCTAGATACAAGTAAAGAACATTACGACGAAATTATTACAACTCGTACTTATGATGATAGGTTAAATACATTAGATAATGTACGTAAAGCTGGTGTAAGTGTTTGCTGTGGTGGCATAATTGGCTTGGGCGAAAAACATGAAGATAGAATTGGCATGTTACATACACTTTGCACTATGCCTCAACATCCAGAAAGTGTACCTATAAATGCTTTAGTTGCTATCGCTGGAACCCCACTTGAAAATAATGACAAAGTAGATATTTGGGATATGGTTCGAATGATTGCAACTGCACGCATCTTAATGCCAAAAACTATGGTTCGTCTTAGTGCTGGTAGAACTAGTATGACAATAGCAGAACAAGCTTTTTGCTTTATGGCTGGTGCCAACAGCATTTTTGCTGGAGATAAATTGCTTACCACTCCAAACCCAAGTTTTGATGAAGATAATGACATGTTTGCTATGCTTGGACTTAAACCAAGAGTTGCCTTTAAAGAAAGTAAAGAGCAATTTTCTCAAACGCAAACTTTAGATTTAATGGCTTAACCAACATTTTCATGGCTTAAATTTTAAATACAGTAAACTACAGAAACAATATGAACAACAAAAGAATATGGAGAGTTCTTTATGTAAAACCAAGAACTGAAAAAAAAGTGAACGAGATTTTATTAGACGAAAAAATAGAAACTTGGTGTCCCATGCACAAAGTTGCAAAGCAATGGAGCGATAGAATTAAAGTTGTAGAAGAGCCCATTTTTAAGTCGTATATCTTTGTGAATATTTTTTTGGAGCAAGCCGACAAAGTAAAGCATACTCAAGGAGTACTTAATTATGTATATTATTTGGGTAAACCTGCAGTGGTTAGGGAACAAGAAATTGAAGAAATAAAAAAATACCTAAAGTTAGATAAAGCAGTTGCAACGCTGCAAGATTCAAAAACCTTTAACATAAACGATAAAGTACGAATTTCTAATGGCGTATTTATGAATAAAGGAGGCAAAGTAACCAAAACTGGTAAAAAGAAAGTTTATGTACAAATAGAGTCACTTGGTACAGTAATGAGCATTGAATTTAGCACTGCTGATGTAGAGGTAGTGTAATTTCTTTTCAAAATTTGAATAAGCTTGTTCCTAATTTATCAAGTAGTTAATTATTAAAGTAAATACGTTTTTTAACAAATTAGAACAACTATTTCATGTTTTCATTTTTCAATAAAAAAAGCGATAAAAATTTTAGTTTCTTAGGTGCCGATATGCACAACCATTTATTGCCAGGCATAGATGATGGTTTGCAAACCATGGAACAAACATTAGCTTTTGTGCAAGAAATGAAACATCTTGGATACAAAAAATTAATTTGCACTCCACATATTTTACCTGGTATTCACGATAATACTTATGAAGGCATTTTAAGTAAGTTAGAAGAAGTTAAAAGTGCATTAGTCAAAGCCAATATAGATATGCCCATTTATGCTGGTGCAGAATATATGGTTGGGTTAGAATTTGCCGAAGCCATAAAAAGTAATAAACCAATACTGACATTTGGCAAAAATTATGTTTTAATTGAAATGAGCTTTGCAGCTGTTTCTCAAAATATAGTTGAAGTAGTTTTTGACCTTTTAATGAAAGGTTATAAACCAATTTTAGCTCATCCAGAAAGATATAGCTATTATCACCATAATTTTGATGTGTTTCATGAGTTTATAGAACGTGGCTGCTTGTTGCAAGTAAATTTATTATCACTTACAGGATATTATGGAAAACCAGTTTTTAAAACCGCCGAAAGGCTAATAAAAAACAAAATGGTAAATTTCTTAGGAACCGATATGCACCATGATGGACATTTAAAAATGACCAAGAGTTTGGTTCAATCTTCAAAATTTCACCATTTCATTAAAGATTTAGATTTGCTTAATCATACTTTATAAACTGTTTAAGTACCAAACCTTTTTGTACAGTTTAATCAAACTAAATCTCACTTTTTAACTTTTATTAAAAATATATTTAAAAAAAATTAAATTGGATATCATTTATCCTTAATATTGTTATGTACTAAAAAACATTTGAATTATGAAAAAAATTGGTGTACTTCATGGAAAAGAAAGAAGTTTTCCTGAAGCCTTTGTAGAAAGGATAAATAGTAAAAACATTCCAGGTATAATTGCCGAGCCAGTTTCTATTGATAAAGTAATGCAAGGAGAAGCAAGTGGCTATGCCGTTATTTTTGATAGAATTAGTCAAGACGTTCCATTTTATAGAGCATTTCTAAAAAATGCAGCTTTATGTGGCACAACTGTAATTAATAATCCATTTTGGTGGAGTGCCGATGAAAAGTTTTTCAATAATTGTTTAGCTACAAAAATTGGAGTTCCAGTTCCAAAAACAGTAATACTTCCAAGCCACGATTTACCAGATGATACTAGTGATCAATCATTTGCAAATCTTGCTTATCCACTTGATTGGAAAGGAATTTTTGATTATGTTGGCTTTCCTGCATACATGAAACCTTTTGCTGGTGGTGGTTGGAAAAATGTTTATCAATTAAATAGCTTAGATGAGTTTTTTGAAAAACATGCCGAAACTGGACAATTGGTTATGATGCTCCAAGAAGAAATTAAATTTGAGGAATATTACCGTTGCTACTGCATTGGAGGGAAATATGTTAGAATAATGAGTTACGAGCCTCGTAATCCTCATCATTTAAGATATGTAGCAGATTTCAAACCAAGTAAAGAACGCTTAGAGCAAATGGAAGATATAGTTTTAAGAATAAATAGATATTTAGGTTACGATTTTAATACTGTTGAATTAGCAGTTAGAGATGGCGTACCTTATGCTATTGACTTTTGTAACCCAGCACCAGATGCAGAAAGAACAAGTGTTGGTGAAGAAAATTTTGCTTGGGTAGTAGAAACTGCTGCAAATTATGCAATTGAAAAAGCTCAAGAACATATAGATGGTGCCGATAATTTAACTTGGGGTGAATACATTAAACGCAGTAGCAATAAGCACAAATTGTGGTTTTAATTAAGATGCAGTTTTCCAAAAGCCAGAATTTTTCAGAAAATTTTAAATGCAAAAAGAATTAACATATTATAGAATTGATGAAAATAATGAGGAGCAATTTTTAATAGAAGACTCAGAAAGGCTTTATAGCTTGCCAAGATATTCTTATGCAGATTATTTATTATTTAAGGTTGAAGAAAGACTTGAAATAATAAAAGGGCGATTATTAAAAATGAGTGCACCAAATAGAATTCATCAAGAGATTAGTGCATTTGTTCATAACACAATTTTCAATTTTCTGAAGAATAGGAATTGTAGAGCCTACACAGCTCCATTTGATGTAAGGCTTCCAGTAAAAAACAATAAAAAGGATAATGAAATTTTTACTGTTGTTCAACCCGATATTGTAGTTGTTTGCGACCTCACAAAGCTTGATGATAGAGGTTGCTGTGGTGCACCTGAATTGGTAATTGAAATTTTAAGTCCAGGAAATTCTAAAAAAGAAATTCAACTTAAGTTTGATGTTTATGAAGAAGCAGGTGTATTAGAATATTGGATAGTGTATCCCGAGAGTAAAACAATTTTGGTTTATTTATTAGAAAATGGAAAATACAAAGGGCTAAAGCCCGTGAGTTACGAAGGGTTTGTAGTATCAAAAGTTTTAGAAGGTATTGAAATTGATGTAGAAGAAGTTTTTAGTCAATAAAAAAAAATCGTTAGAATTTAATTTTTTAACATTTGAATTAATTAATATTTATGGGAAATTTAAATTATCGACATTTTACTCTTGGTGTAGAAGAGGAGTACATGGTTTTAGATCCCAAAACAAGGGAACTTAAAAGCCACGAACAAAAAATTGTGCAAGAAGGGCAGAAGCTTATTAAAGATAAAGTAAAGGCCGAAATGCACCAAGCTGTTGTAGAAGTTGGTACAGATATTTGTAAAGATGTAGAAGAAGCTTATAAAGATGTAGCAACTTTAAGAAGTACAATTTCTACAATTGCTGGAAGTTTAGGATTGGCAATGGGAGCTAGCGGCACACATCCTTTTAGCCATTGGGATAGTCAATTAATTACAGACCATGTTCGCTATCACCAAATTGTAAATGAATTGCAAGAAGCTGCTCGTAGCAATTTAATTTTTGGGCTGCATGTTCATGTTGGCATGGAAGATAGAAAAATGGCTATTCATATTGCTAACAGTGCAAGATATTTTTTACCACACGTATATGCCCTTAGCACCAATTCTCCTTTTTGGGAAGGAAGAACAACTGGCTACAAAAGCTTTAGAACTAAAGTGTTTGATAAGTTTCCAAGAACAGGTATTCCAGATTATTTCGAAAGCATAGAAGCATACGATAATTACGTAAACTTGCTTATTAAAACCAATTGTATTGATAATGCTAAGAAAATTTGGTGGGATTTAAGAGTACATCCATTTTTTAATACAGTAGAGTTTAGAATTTGCGACGTACCCATGAATATAATGGATACCATAGCAATTGCTGGATTGTTTCAAGCAATTTGTGCAAAATTGTACAAACTGCGTCATAAAAACATGAATTTTATAATGTATTCTAGGGCTTTGCTAAACGAAAATAAATGGCGTGCAGGACGTTATGGTATTGATGGAACACTCATTGATTTTGGTAAAGAAACAGAAGTAAATACAAGATTGCTGATTTATGAATTATTAGATTTTGTTGATGATGTAGTTGACCAAGTTGGAGCTCGCCATGCCATTAACTATGTACATAAAATGCTAGAAAATGGAACAGGTGCCGATAGACAAATTAAAGTGTTTAACGAAACCAATGATTTAAATAAAGTGGTGGATTATATAAGCAATCAATTTCTAGTACAATAAACAACTTAAAAAGAAATTTCTAAATAGCAATCTACATTGTAGGTTGCTATTTTTTTTTTCACAAAACCTCAATTATTCTTGCAATAAGTACACTATGTAATTATATTTGAGCAACATAAATAAATGATTAATTCAAAACTAATTTACTTGGCGGATGATCATAATATTGTTGCAAAAGGGTTAGCCAGTATTATGCAAAAAATTGAGGGTGTAAGCAGTATAAAAATTTTTCATAATGGCAAAGAATTATTTGAAGCTTGCCAAGAAATCTTGCCAAGTCTTGTTTTTATAGATATTAATATGCCTGTGTGGGATGGCAGAAAAACTTTAGTGGAGCTTAAAAAAAGTTTTCCTGAATTGCGTTGCTATATTTTATCCATGAATAATGAAAAAGAAATAATTGACGATTGCATCGAAAAAGGTGCTTCTGGTTATTTAAATAAAGATTGCAGTGAAGATGAGCTTACTGAGGCTATTTTTTCTACTTCTCAAAATTTTTATTTTTCAAAAGAGGTTTTAAAAGTAATTAGTGGTTATGGCTTGGTTATAAAAAAAACAACAGCACTTCATGAGCCATTAACAGAACGTGAACAAGAAATTTTAAAACTTTTATGCGAAGGATTAAGCCCTAAAGAAATTTCCGAGAAATTGTTTTTAAGTCCACGTACTGTAGAAACACACAAAAAACATATCATGTTTAAGTTCGATGTTACAACAATTGGAAAATTAATAAGTGTAGCATTAAAAAATAATTTAGTTTGATAAAATGAGATATAGATTATTTTTAATATATATGTCATTCTCGGTTTTTGCAATTAGTCAGCAAAAGCAAATTGATAGTTTGCAGAATTTAATAAATTCTGCAAGTGTGGATACTTTAAAAGTAAACTTATTAAATCAACTAGCATTTCTTACACATAAAACAGATTCTGCAAATACCTTTAAAAATGCAAAATTGGCTTATGAGTTAGCAAACAAGAAAAATTATTACTTTGGAAAAATAGAATCCTTATTAGCACGGGCAGGTTTTTATATTTTTAAGTATAGGGGTAATGAGGCAATGCTGTTGTTAAATGAGGCCATTGAATTAGCAAATAAGCTAAAGAATAATAATGTTAAAGCTAAAATTTTATTAGAATTAGCACAATCAAAATATACCCTAGTAAAGCATAAAGAAGCAATTATTGATTTGCAAAATGCAGAACAAATTTATTTAGCAAATAAAAACGACAAAGAATTAGAAAAAATTTACGAATCATTGGGTTCAAACTACAGTGAATTAGGCAATTATGAAACATCATTAACTTACTTATTTAAGAGTTTAGCTATTCAAGAAAAGTTAAATCTAAAAAAAAATATAGCTTCAACCTTTAATAATATTGGCAGACAACTGTACAATATGAAAAACTTTGAAGAAGCTATAGTTTATTACGACAAGAGTATAAAAGCAAGTAAAGAAACTGGAGATACTAGAACATATGGTATTACTTTAGTGAATACAGCAAACATTTTAATATCACAAGAAAAATACAAAGAAGGCGAAAAGCGTTTGTTGCTAGCCATTGAGGCATTTACAAAAATTGGTTTTAAAAGAGGAATTCAAACCTGTTACAATAATTTAGGTGCAATAAATTTACGAGCAAATGAATTTAGTAAGGGAATAGAATATTTGAAAAATGCTTATCAAATAGCAAATGAAAACAAAACAAAACAAGGCACTCCATTAATACAACACAACATTGGCTTTGGATATAGAGGATTAGGAAATTATGACGAAGCTATTAAATGGTATGAACTTGCTGAAAAAACAGCTACAGAAATAAACTCAGACCCTTACACCTTTACTGAAATATATAAATACAGAGCTCTCTTAGATTCTGCAATGGGCAATTATAAAAGTGCTTATGTTTATAAAAATAAATACCAAATCTTGTACGAAAAAATCCTTAATGATAAGGTAATAAGTTCTACCAATGAATTAAAAACAAAGTACGAAACCAACCAAAAAGAAAACAAGATAATACAACTTAATCAATCCGATTCAATTAAAAATTTAAGACTATTTGCACAGCAAGTGGCTATCAATAAAAATTTATTCGAAATTTCACAACAACAATTAACATTAGCAGAAGATAGCATTTTATTGTTTTCGCAAAACCAAATTATTCTTCAAAATAAATTAGACTCGTCATTAAAAGAAGAAAAAATAAATATTCTTACAAAAGAGAGTTTGCAAAAACAATTGGATTTGCAACAACAAGAGGCCGATGCAAAACAGAAAAAACAGTTATTCTACTTTTTATTGGGAGGAACTGTATTGGCTGCCTCGCTTTTGTTTTTAGCATTTTATCAACGCAATAAAAAGAAGTTAGCCGAAGAAAAAACCACAGCACAAAAAGCTTTAATACAAAGCATTTTAGAAACTGAAGAGAAAGAACGTAGTCGAATAGCCAAAGATCTACATGATGGCATTGTACAAGATTTAACTGCCATTAAAATGAACATAAATGCAGTTGCTAAAAGTGCACCTTCAACTGTGCAACAACAACTTAACAATATTTTTAGCGATATTGATATTGCAGCAAAAGAAGTTCGAGAAATTAGTTATCAAATGATGCCAGTAACCTTAAAAGAATTGGGGTTACAAAAAGCATTACAAGAATTATGTAATAGAAGTTTAACTAAAAATAACCTTACTTATGATTTCGATTGTATAGGTATTGAAGAACGATTATCTGAAAAAATAGAAGTTACTGTTTATCGCATTTGCCAAGAGCTAATTAACAATACAATAAAGCATAGTGGTGCATCACAAATTTCCTTATTGCTGCAATTAAGAAACAAAACGCTACAACTAACTTACGAAGACAATGGCAAAGGTTTTGATGCCCAAACAACACATAAAGGTATTGGGTTAAACAGTTTAGATAGCAGATTAGAAATGGTAAATGGTAAAATTGAGTTCGATGATACAATGCAAGCAGGCATTACAGCATATATTAAAATTCCACTTGTATAACTACCCAATTTTACGTAGATAAATTACGTAAATTGGCGTAGAAAAAACAAAGCTTTAGAATAGATATTTGTATAAAATATTTATATGAAACTGTTTGTTGCTTTTCTGTTTACATTATCAACCTTAATTGTTAAAAATACATTTGCACAAGAGTGGCAATCGTTTCGTAGCGGGGGTAATGATGGCGTTTTACCCATATTTACGAGTGTAGCAACCGATACTGCTAGCAATTACATATTTGGTGGCACTTTTACTGGTACAAAATTTATCGAGAATAATATCAGTATCACATCTGCTGGTAACAGTGATTGCTTTATTGCAAAGTATGATTCACTAAATAATTATGCTTGGGTTCGTAGATTTGGAGGTACTAGTGCCGATGCTTTGAATCAAGTATTAGTACATACAGATGGAACAATATATGTAACTGGTGTTTTTTCTGGGAGTATTTCTTTTGGAACAGCTTCATTAAGTAGTACAGGCAGCCAAGATATGTTTGTAGCAAAATACTCTAAAGATGGTGTTTACTTATGGTCTGCAAGAGTAGGAGGAACAGGTTTTGATGAAAATCCAAAAATGGCCTTAGATACTAGTGGAAATGTATTTTTTTCTTGCACTTTTACAAATTCTATTTCTGTAGGAAGCACTTCAATAACTAGTTCAGGCAATAAAGATGCTTTAGTTGCCAAATATTCTCCAACTGGTACAGTTTTATGGACTTTAAAATTGGGTGGTTTAGGTATTGATGTAAGTAATGGCATAAAAACTGATTATCTTGGAAACATCTATTG
>JBMLOQ010000129.1:0-39172 GCA_049242885.1 Chitinophagaceae bacterium | reverse complement strand
ATAATAATGAAAGGTTGGTAAACAGTATTGCATCGCTTACAAAAAACTTAATTGCAAGCAATACTAAAATAAACACACTTAATAATTTACCTACAATTGCAATTTGTAATAATGAGCATGATGAAATGATTTTTATTGCTCAACAAATTCAACATCTTGTTAATCAAAATATACCACCAGCAAGCATTGCAGTTATTTATAAAGAAAATAAGTATGGCGAAAATTTAGCCAATTATTTAAGATTATTAGGCATAAATTACTACAGCAAAAAACATGTAAATCTTTTTAATGAACCTTTAGCAAAGCAAATTATTACCACTTTAAAATACATAGCAGCCGAGCATGATATTTCTTTTGGTGGAGATGCTTTATTGTTTGAAATGCTACATTTTAATTGGTTTGCACTAAAGCCCTTAGAAATTGCCCAACTAAGCGTTTCAGCTGCCAAAACTCAATTCTCAGAAAACAAAATTTCACTTAGGCAAATGTTAGTTGCCAAAGCCAACGAACCTGCCAAAGATTTATTTGCAGCCACAGCATCGCCACAATTAAAACAAGCAAGTATAGTTATTGAAAACTTAATTGCTGCAGCAGCAAACGAAACTGTTTTAAATATTTTTCATCAAATAATTAGCAGTACAGGCTTATTGCAAATTGTAATGAACAGTGCCAATAAACACTGGCATATACAAGTAATTAAAGGATTGGTACAGTTTATTGAAGCCGAGCTGCATCGCAATCCATCCTTAAGCTTACAACAACTCATTAATACCATTGAGTTGATGGAAAAAGAAGGCATTTCTTTACAACTAGTTCAAACCCAAGGCAACGATAAAGGTGTGAATTTACTAACTGCACACGGCAGCAAAGGATTAGAATTTAAACATGTATTTGTAGCTGGTTGCACTGCACAGAGTTGGGAAAAAAAGCGTAAACCAAATGCTAGTTATAAATTGCCATCAACAATATTCGATTCTACCATTAATAATGCTTCTAAAAAAGACGATGAAGAATTAAGGCGTTTATTTTATGTAGCAATTACAAGAGCTGAAACTAATTTAACCATTAGTTATAGCGAAAATAAAACAGATGGAAAAAAACTAGAACCTAGCATTTTTTTAGCAGAAATTGAAGCCAAAGAAGCTTTGCCAAAAAATCAAATCGAAATTGATGCTGACACAGTTTCTACTTTTAGTTTATTACAATACAACACAGCTACAAAGCCCAATATTACTGCACTAGAAGAAAGTTTTGTACAACCTATAGTTGATAGCTTTGTAATGAATGTTACTGCTTTAAACAATTATTTAGATTGCCCTTTGAGGTTTTATTTCAACAACTTGGTTCGTATTCCAACGGGTAAAAACGAAGCTACTGAGTTTGGAAGTGCCGTACACCATGCTTTAGAAATGTTGTTTAAAAAAATGTTGGATGATGCAAATAAAAAATTCCCTACAAAGTCCATATTTATAAACGATTTTATGTGGTACATGCAAAGGCATAGAGAAAATTTTACGGAAGAACAATATAACCGAAGAGTTGAGTATGGGCAAGAGTCTCTAGCAAATTATTACGATAAATACATTACTACTTTTGCCAAAATAATTTCGCCAGAAAGGCGAATAAACAATGTGGTGTATAATGGTGTGCCACTTAAAGGGATGATTGATAAAATTGAATTTGATGGCTACAATGTAAATGTGGTGGATTACAAAACGGGAAACTATGAAAAAGCCAAAAAAGAAAAAAAAGAATTTGATGCTCCCAACGATAAAAATACTTTAGGTGGAAATTATTGGAGGCAAGCCGTATTTTATAAAATTTTGATAGATAATTATCCATCAAAATCATGGAAAGTAATTAGTACAGAATTCGATTTTGTAGAACCCAACGATAAAAAGGAATATTTTAAAGAAAAAATAATTATAAATCCAGCCGATATTGAATTTGTTGGCAATCAAATCACTACTGTTTATCAAAAAATAAAAAATAAAGAATTTTATACAGGCTGTGGCAAAGAAACTTGCAGATACTGCAATTTTGTAAAAACCAATGAATTAGCAATTGGCTTTGAAGATGCAGCAAGTGATGATTGATTTGAATTAAAATGATATAAGATTACATTTACCAACTGTAATAATTATTTCAACATGTGCAACTATCTTTTATTTTTGATAGTCTTTACAAAAAACTAATTCGCTTTATACCCTAATATGAGATTTTTTTATCTATTCTTACTGCTAATTATTACCAATTCCGTCAATGCTCAAACTAGGCAAATAAAAGGTAAAACTCAAAATGGTTTTACCAAAGAAGCAATGCCTTATACTAGTGTGTATTGGAAAAAAGCAGGCTTTGGTATAACTAGCGATAGCATTGGATTGTTTTACTTAATGCCCTCAAAAATTTTGAATGATACCATAGTTGTAAGCTACATTGGCTATCAAGAAGCTTATTATCCTTTCAACCCAAAACTACCATACGATTCTATAACTTTTGTTGTAGAATTATCAGCCTTAAAAACTAAAGACGAAGTAATAGTAAAATCAAAATTTAGCAAAGGTTTAAGATGGTGGAAAAACGTTGTATCTCACAAACCCGAAAATAATCCTTATAAATACAATCAATATAGTTGCGAAGTTTACAACAAGCTAGAACTTGATTTAAATAATGCAAATAGAGCCAGTTTTGAGAGCATTAAACTATTAAAACCTTTTTCGTTTTTATTGGATAATATTGATAGCATTACAGACACAAAACCCTTTTTACCTGTTTTTTTAACCGAAAGTTTAAGCGATTTATTCGTAAAAAATAAACCTTACAAAAGCAGGGAAATTATAAAAGCTGCACAAACCAATGGTATTAAAAACGAAAGTATTTTACAATTTATTGGTGGTGTGCATCAAAAAATAAATGTTTACGAAAATCAAGTAAAACTTTTTACAAAAGAGTTTATAAGTCCACTTAGCGATGTTGGTGATAAATATTATTATTATAAAGGAGCCGATACACAAACCATTAATAATGAAAAATATTTTCATTTATTTTTTAAACCTTTAAGAGATGGTGAAAATGTTTTTGCAGGAGAGTGTTGGATTCATAGCACATCATGGGCAGTACAAAGAATTACCATAAACTTACCATCTAATGCCGATATAAATTTTGTTAATAGAATGACAATTGTGCAAGAATTTAAAAGGCTACCTAGTGGTCAATGGATTTTTGCAAAAGATAAAGTTGTAGTAGATGTATCGCCACTAAAAAAAGATAAACTCACATTTATTGGCAGAAAAACAACTACTTACAACAAACATATTTTGGATGTAGAACTTATAGAAAAAACCTTAGCACTCAATAAAAAAAGCGAAGAAGTTGAAGTACTAGAAGATGCAAAAGAAAAAGATAAATCTTTTTGGGAAAAAAGCAGACACGAGGAGTTAACTGTAAACGAAAAGAAAGTGTACAAAATGATAGACACTTTAAAAACAATTCCTTTATTTAAAAAATATGTTGCCGTAGCAGAGTTTTTGGTTGATGGACACAAAAAGTTTGGCCCCATAGAAATTGGTCCTTGGACAAAATGGATTAGTGCCAACCCCTATGAAGGTCTAAGGTTAAGATTTGATTTGGGAACCACAGAAAAATTCAACAAGTATTTACGCCTCAGTGGGTATTTAGCTTATGGCTTTAAAGATGCTATATGGAAAGGAAGATTAGGGTTTGATTATAAATTTAAAAAAATTAAAGGGCTTAGCATTGGTGCATCTTACACCAACGATTTGGACAATGGTAGAATAAGATTTTCAGAAGATGATGCCACTATTGACAATGTATTTAATCAGCTTTTACGACGTAAAGGAATACCCATAAAATTCATAAACTATATTGATACAAGGTTTGGTATTACAAAAGAATTTGGGAATGGCATTACACTAGGTGCAACCTTGCATCAAACGGAATATGATGCACTAAAACCCTTGCCAAGTACTAGATTTTTTTCGAGATACAATAATAGAAATGCTATGATTAATACAGAAGCACTATTTAGGTTTAGATATGCACCTGGCGAAAAAAAAATTACCAATCATAGAAAAAGTATAAGAATACGAGGCGACCAACCTATTTATGAATTTAGAATTGGAAAAGGCTTTAATGGTTTGCTTGATGGAGGATATAACTATACTAAAATAAATGTAAGCATAGCCCACAAATTTAGAATACCAAGATGGGGACAGGTTACTATAAATACTTATGGAGGAAGAATTTTTGGAAAAGATAGCTTACCTTTTCCTTTGTTAGAATTGCATCCTGGCAACGAGTTTTATACTTATAATAAAGCAGGATTTAACTTAATGAACAGGTTTGAATATTTTAGTGATAAATATGTTGGATTTGATATTGAACATAATTTAGAAAAAAAATTATTGAATTTATTGCCTTTTATGCGTAAAAATAAAATTCGTCAGTTTTGGAATGTAAAAGGTGTGTGGGGCGATTTAAATTCGGCCAATCGAAGATATAATGCTACTGGTTTTAGTGACTATCAATTAAGAAGTTTGAGGGGGCATACCTACTTGGAATTTGGAACAGGCTTTGATAATATTTTTAAGTTTTTTAGAATAGATTTTGTGTGGAGAAAAAACATCCCAGTGCAAAACCAAAGGTTTAACCAACCTATTCAAAATTTTGGTGTATTTGGCAGTTTAAGGGTTCAATTTTAAAGTAAAAGCATTTTCTTGCTTCATTCATAATTGAGTAAGATCAAAAGGTTGAGTATGATTTAATGTATAAAACCCACTAATTACATTCTATTTGTATTTCACAGAGTTTCAAGTTGCTTATGATGTATTAGTAAATAAAAATACCCAACCAAAGGTTGGGTATTTTGTAAATATGGTAATTGATGATTACGCTTTTTTCTCGTAACGCTTTTTAAATTTATCGATACGTCCTGCAGTGTCAACCAATACGTTTTTACCAGTGTAAAACGGATGTGAAGTGTTAGAAATCTCCAATTTAATAACTGGATATTCGTTACCATCTTCCCATTTTATAGTTTCTTTTGAGTAAGCAGTAGATTTACTTAAAAAAGAAGTATTGTTACTCATGTCTTTAAATACAACGAATCTGTATGATTCTGGATGAATACCTTTTTGCATAATGCTAAATTTTAAGGTTGTACGGATTTTGCCGTACAGTTAAATAATAATTGGGCTGCAAATGTAGGGAGAAATAGATATTTATACTGATTTTTTTGCTTTTATATCTAAAGCAATTACAAAAAGAAGGCTAAATAACAAATTACATTTCAAAAAACAATCTTAGAGATACTAGCTTTTCATATTCTCATATTGCAAAGGCACTCCAAAATTTCCACTTCGGCAAAGTGCCATTACCTCTTGTAAATCATCTATTTTTTTGGCAGTAACTCTTATAATATTATCCATAATGGCTGGTTGCACTTTTAGGCCACTGTCTTTAATTGCTTTCACAATTTTTTTGGCATCTTCTTGTTTTAAACCATTTTTTACAGTTACTTCTTTTTTAGTAATTTTTCCACTTGGGTAAGCTTCTTTACTAAAGTCAAAAGCATTTCCATCAATACCTTGCTTTATTCCTCTGCTTAAAATTACATCTACAACTTGCTGCATTTTCATGTCGCTATCCGCCTCAACTTTAATTAAGAAGTTTTTTTTGTCGAGTTCCATTTCAAAATGTGTACCTCTAAAATCGAATCTATTTGCAATTTCTTTTTTTACAACATTTATGGCGTTGTCTAAAGTTTGTACATCTACTTTACTACAAATATCGAATGATGGCATAAAATTATTTTTTGCAAATTTAAAAACTTATGGCATTCCAACTAAATCTAATACAATCAAAATATAACTACTCTCCTATTCATTAAATAATGTATTTAAAAACTATTCTACTTTTAAAATAGCACCACTACTATGTGCTACAAATGAAGGAGCATATAAACATTGTATAGAGGCAATGCCTGTATTAAAACTACCAGTATGCGTAACTTTTAAGCTGTACTGCAAATTGTAGTTTCCTTTAGATAAATTATCTATAAAAAAGTTAGTACTAGCATCTTTTGTAGCTTCGTAATACCCAACTCCTTTTTGCCATTTATACTCACTTAAAACACTTTTTGGCTCAGTACCAGCAGCTCTATTGTCTTTAACGTGTACATACTCCAAATCCTTTTGGCAATTAATTTGTAGTTGAATCACCAATTCATCTCCAACATTTACCATCTCACTGTTTTTAAGCTCGTGCAAAACAGTTTCGTTATTAATATTTTTTTTGATAAACACTTTTTTGATTATAGATAAAAATGGATGATTGGTTTGTTGCACATCATCAATTGGTTGAAAATATTGAACATATATGGCTCCGTATGTTGGATTTGCATTTTTAGTTACACTATTAATCTTAATGTTACTATTGAGTTGCAACAAATCTTTTCCAACAAAAGTTTCTTTAAAAGTTCCAAAATTATTAGCCCCAGTAGAAACAGTTTTATTGCCAATACTAATATCAATTTCTTGCAAATCAATGTTATTGAATTGCTTATTTAGCAATGCCAAACAAGCACTTGCTGTGGCTACTGTACTTTCCCAATTATTGGTTTGCTTATTGAATAAAAGCCAATTTTTAAGTTTTTGTGTTGAAGCATTAAAGTTTGGAAACTGCTCTAATGCTTCAATTGCTAGGGTTTGAACTTCAAAATTATTTTCATACCAATAGCAACTATACTTATTGTTTTTAAAATAAAGCAAATCATGCATGGTATCTTCTATTGCATTTTCTATTATACTTTCATTAATTTTTGTTGATAACAAGTAATTGTTGCTTGATGGAAAGATTTTGTTTTGAATTGCAACACTTAACATAGCTTGTGTTTGTAAACTATACTTCTGCCAATTTTTTTGGAATTCTTTATAACTAAATTGAGCATAGTTTTGAGGTAAAGAATTTAAATTATAATTTACGAAAAAGCTTCGCATATACCAATAATGTACATCAATAGGTGCAAATGCAATTTTTTTCTTTTTTACTTCCTTTAAATATTTTTGATACTGCTTTTGCATAGCCCTATCTAAAAGAGGTAAAGCATTATTAACAATGTTGTTTATTATATTCAAAGTTTCATTTTCAACAATTTTATTTTTAATCAATTTACCCAACCCAGTTAAAATGTATTGGGTAATATAAATGTTTTCTCTACCACCTTTAAACCAACTAAAGCCCCCATTTGGCAATTGCAATTCTTGCAATTTTTCCAAAGTTTCTTTTATTTTAAGTTCAATATTTTTATTATCTAGCAAACTAGCAATTTGCTTTAATTGTTGCCCTTGATTTGCAGCATCTTGTACCCAAGGCGTTTCATTTAAAAGTATTTGTTTAAGCTCTTTATTTAATTGCAAATTACTTTGTAAACTATTTGTATCGCTAGTTTTCCAGCTTTTTATTGCTAGCTGCACATCCTTGTTTTTAGATACAATTTGTGAAGCAATTGCATAAGCAAAAAACCTATTAAATGTTTGCTCAGCACACTCAAAGGGGTATTCCATTAAATAGGGCAAGGCCTTAACAATAGTAAAAATGGTGTTAGGAGTATATTCTAAAGTTACAGCTTGTGTTTGTATATTATTCTGCTGTTCCAATGCTTGTTGCAAAAATGTATATGAAATACTTTTTGTTTGCTCGTTTGACTTTAAATACAAAGGCATACTATTGGTTAAATATAACTTATTACTTAAAACAGGAATGCTATTTTCTTCACCATCACTATACCCAACCTCTTGATTTGGAATAGTGGCATGGGCAATAATTTTATAAGTAATAGCCTCAGTGAAATTTTGTGGAACTTGAATTGGGAATTTAATAGCAACACTTCCATTAGATTGTACTGTAAAATATTGAGATGGAAAAACATTATTAAACCAACCATCAATTGGCTTATTGGTTACTGCATTAAACAACTGCAAAGTACAAGTGCCAGTTAGCTCTACACTACTAGTATTGGCAATGGTTGTAGCCAACTCTATCACATCTCCTTGTGTAAGAAAACGAGGAATATTTGGCTGAACCATTAAGGTTTTTTGTGTGATGATAGTTTGAGTATTTAAACCCATTGCCAAATTTTTGGTATGTGCAAAATTTTGCCATTTCCAAGTAGTTAAGGCCTCAGGCAAAGTAACAGTAAAGCTATAAATACCACTATCATTAGCATAAACATTAGGAAGAAAGAAAGCAGTTTCGTTAAAGTTTTTCCTTGTGTTTGGGTTATTGTTTTGTGCAGTTTTTTTGTTAGCAGATTTTTCATCAAGCTTATCACTAACTCCATCTTTGTTTGAATCATCGTCAACTTTTACAGAAGCTGAATCTACTAGCATAGCTGGCGATGCATTTGCAAAAGTTGCCATACCGAATGCTTTAGATTCCATCTTATTTGCACTTGCCATTAATGATTGTCTTTGTTTATATGCTTTTGTAGTTTTATTCGCTAGTTGTGCTAAATCATAAATGCTATTTGCGAGTTTATTATATTCAACAACATAATTTTCGAATGGTTGATAATCATATTTCTCAGTTGCATCAACTGTAGCTCCAATACTGCGGGCAGTAAATTTATTTGATATTAGATTTTGATATGCACCAGTATAAGGCAATTGCCATTGATGATTATAAAATTCGTCTAAACTGGCATCATACATGGATGATAATAATTCTGCTTGCTCGTTAGAACTGTTATTACCCTTTATTGTTAGGCTATAAGTTTCAGTACTTCCAGGCAGTGTTTTATCTCTAAAACTATTATATGTAATGAGCAATTTGTTTTCTGGCTTTTTTACTTCAATATAATTACCATTGGTAAAAAATCTGTTGTGCTGAACAAAAGCATAGAAAATTCCAAAATTTATTTCAGTTTTACATTCTTTTTCAAAAAACAAATTACTACTGCCTTTAGCGTTTACTTGTAAAAAATGATATTGATTATTTTCAATTTTTTCACCTTCAAATTTATTGTGGCTTACAGTGTTTTTTATGAGAAATATTTTTTGCAAAGACGAGTATAATTTTATATCCAAACTATCACCAACTGAATACGATTGTTTAAGTGTACTAAGAGATTCGTATGCAGGAATAATGGCAGTATTATCTTTTGTAACTTCCACCATTTTTTGTGTAGAAATAATTTCTCCGCTTTCATCTTTTGTTGTTACAGTTACTTTGTATATAGTATTGCCTACTATAGCATTTGGTATGCTAAATTTATTTTTACTTTCTTCATCAAAAGTTTGTAATTGTTGTACTGCAATGCTTTCAAAGACATTCCAGTTTTTATAGTCCGCTTCATTGCTATACTCATCATTGGGGAAATGTTGAATATAAGTTTGCTTATTCATAACAAAAGTATCAGGTATTTCCCATAATCGTTTCCTAATTAACCTTTGCTCATTTACCAATGGCTGCCATGTAACATTTACATCTTTTTTAATTAATTCATCTTGCAAGTTTGTGGCTGACAAACTAAAGTTATTAAAATCTTTTATATCAATTTTTTCTGGAATAGATAAATTTATGATGGTGTTATTGTATCCAACTTTGATATCACAACTAGTTTCTCTAGTTTCTCCTTTTATGTCAGTTACTTTCACGTCTATCGTGTAAACAAAAATAGGATTATCTTTTTTATCAATATTTAGATTTGGGGCTGCTGTAAAACTAATTTCAAAACTACCATCAGCCTTTGTAACCCCATTTCCATTAGCTATTTGTGTGGGGGCAGAATTTGTATAAGGCAATCTGTAAAATCCCCAATCTCTATTTCTTTGCTCTGCTCTTGTAACAACAAAACTCATTTTTGCGTTATCAATATTATTGCCAGCAAACGCTTTGGCTATCCCTTTTAGTGTTACTATTTTATTTAGCTCAAAGGCTTTTTTTTCGTTATTAAAAGCTACAGAAAATGTTGGTCTCTTATATTCCTCTACTTTAAAGCTTGTATATCCATCTATATTTTTTGTTCTTACACTACAATTGCCAGTAAGCATTTTACTAGGCAAATTAAAAGCCCCACTAAAGCTACCAAACTCATTAACTGTAAGGGTTTGATATTCAACAACTGCATAATTTACATCAACCAATTCAACAACAACTTGTTTCACTGAATTATACAATTTATATCCATCATAATTTTTATCTTTTGTAACTATTATACCTTTAAAATGTACTTTTTGTTGTGGTCTATAAATACTTCTATCTGTAAAAAAATGAACCTTTGCAAAGTTTTTATTATTTAGCTCAACAGAATTTTCATTTTTATTATAACTTTCATAAACATAGCTTGATGTACTGTATAATTCATCTTCCTTTGTTTGAACAAATAAGGAAAAATAGTTGTTTTGATATTTATTTTTTTTATCAATTGTACAGTACCCATTTTCATTAGTAATCAGCGTTTGCACCAGCTTATTTTCATATTTTGATAATCTTTGATTATACACATTTACAAATACTTTTACTTGAGCCTTGTTTATGGGTTGCCCATTATCTCTTTGAACTACAAATAAATCTAAATCGTTTTGAATTACAGCCAAGTTACTTACAGTAAATGGAATATAAAAATAAGCATCCTTAGTAAAATTAAAATCGCCAGATGAAGCAGCTATTAAAGCATATTTACCCATTTGCAAACCATCAATTTTAATTTCTGTACTATGCTGTTGATAATCGTTTGTATAAGGTAAAATCTGACTACTGCTAACTACTGCCTTGTTTGATACTAATTTATTCCACTGCTTTTCATTATTAATATCAATGCCTGTTTCTTCATCAGTATCACTAAAAACTTCAGCTTTAAGCTTTATAATTTTATAATGCAATGCTGTAGTATTTTTAAAATTAACTAACATCCTAAATGGCAGATTTGGAATGTTTACACTCTCAAGCTTTGCAGATAAATACTTAGTTTCAATTTGTTTTTTTATTTTTTGCAACTGAATTATACAAGCTGAATCAACATTTTTTGTTGTTGACAAATAGTTGTTTATTACTGCAATAGCTTCTTGCTTTTTATATCTAAAGTTTGGAGTACTTGCAAAACCATTTCCTTGCTCTTTTAATACATTGGCTTTTGCCAAAACCGCCCAAGCTGTTTGTGGCTGTGTGTTGTAGGTGTTAATTAAATAATTTAAAGCTTGTATTTGAGCTTCACTATATTTAGAATTATAGTAGGAGGTAAAGGTAAGCCTATACAAATCGGCATCTATTAACTTGTTAATATTATTAGATTTTGCATGATGTATAAGCATACTTTGCAACAACCATAAAACAGTATTGTTGCTATTGGTTGTTTCAATATTTTGTTTAATAAAGTTTGGCAAGGTTTCAAATAATAAATTATTGTTGCTCAACTCTTCAATATTATCACCATAAATATTATTTACTTGCTGTAATTGTTCAATTATTTCATAAGTGAGTAATTCGTATAAAGTATTACGCAAGTTTTTTTCTTTACCAAAAATAACAATAGAGTTAAAATTATCAACACTCGTATTCCATAATATATGGCTAGATTGTACAATGGCCTTTGCCTTATTGTTTATAACAGTTAATAGTTCTTTTTTTGTTAATTGGTTTATAGGCTTGTTGCTTTCATTGGTACTTATATCAGGCAAGTTCCAACTGTTATTAAGATAATAAATGCTATAATTTCTTAATGCATACAATTGCATAATGCTACTTAAAACTGGTTCTTTTATAGTACTTATTTCTTTTTCTATTTCATCTATTTTTTTAATGTCATCAACGGTTTCAGTTAACCTTTGTTCCAGATTAATTTTATATAAATAAGCTTTGGCTTGTTGATTTGTATTTTGTTGTGCCTTGGCTTGTTGTAGTAAACTATTCACTTTTTGCAAAGCAGTTTTAGTTTTATTTTCATGTAGCAAAAGGCTATCTATTTGTTGCCATTTTTTTGTATAATCCATTATATTTTTTTGTGCATTACTGTTGAAAGAAAAAACCATTGCTAAAAAAATAATTCCAATTTTTTTCATCTTTTTATTTTAAAATTTTATCAACCTATTTACAAAACTAATGATGCAAGTTATTCATAAATTTCACAATTTACTTAAAACAAAAAAGGCTGCCAAAAGCAGCCTTAATAGAATATTAATTTTTCACTTCTTTACATAGGATCTTTAGTAAGATGCACTTTAGTCATATCGTAGTAATTGTTTTGCAACTCGTGAACATAAGTTACTTGTGGGTTGTGGCGTACATCTTCTCTATACCACATTTCTACATTCGAAAAATCATTTTTAGTGTTGGCAATTAATCTAAATGCTCCTTTAGAATACTTAACACTTCCATTTTCATTTTCTTGCTTGGCAAAATTTAATTTTTGAAGTTGCTCATCGCTTAGTGCAATAGGTTGCAAATGTGCAGTATCAAACCAAAACTCTTGTACATCGGTTTGTACACAAACCTGTTTTTCATCTTTATTCAACTTTACAACTTCGCCTTGCCAAAGTTTACCTTCATACTCGGCTTGTAAGTAGTCGCCTACTTTAATGTCTCCAAATTTTATCATATAGCAAATGTTTTAGAGTTTGAATGTAGTGAAAATTTTAATCTGCCAATATTTTTTATGCAAAAAAATCTCATTGCAACTTTGCAATGAGATTTTACTAAACTTCATTTTAATTTAAAATTGCATTGTGGCACCAATAGTTAGCATGGCTGGCATGGCATTATACCCCCTAATATCGAAGAATTTGGTATTGAAAATATTTTGAACATCTATAAATGCTTTAATGTTTTTATTAAATGTAAATTCGGAATATCCACTCATTAAAAAATAACTTGGCATTAATATATCTTGAGATTGGTAGCCACCCACATCAAATCTTTCGCCAACACTTTTACCACTTAAGCTAATAAATAATTTATCAGTAGCTTTAAATCCAATATTAAAATTTAAGTTATGGTTTGGACGCCTTATGAGATTTGTATAAACTGTGTCTTTAAAATTTACCCTGCTTTGAGCATTTTCCCTAGCATTTAAATAAGTATAATTTACATTTAAACTCAATTTGTCGCTAAAGCTATAACTCGCTTCAAATTCAATTCCACGAACTGTTTGTTTATTTATATTGAAGTATTGAAAAGTAATATTATTATAGTCAATCCCACTTTTTATATATCTTTCAAAATAAACAGTTCGAACATTTATTTTTTTGTTAGTGTAGCCAAAACCACCTTCATAGTTTACACTTTTTTCAGGTTGCAAATTTGGATTTCCAGAAAAACCATCAAACAATTGATATAAAGTTGGAGCTTTAAAACCAGAAGCTACACTTACAAAAAATCGCCAATTTTCATTGTACTTATAACTTGGATTTATTGTAAAAGTATAATTGCTTCCAAATCTACTATTTACATTTAACCTTCCTCCAACTTCTATATTAAAATGATTACTATGGTAAAACAATGAACTATACATACTTCCATTACTTATGGCTGTATCTTTAAATCTGCTTCTAAAAGGGCCAAAACCACTTATGCTTAGATAATCATTATTCATATTGTTTTGTCTAAAGTCGGCCCCTTGTAATATTGTAAACCCGCTACCTAAATTGATACTTGTATATAACTCTGCAAATTGAGATTTAGAATAAAATACATTATTTACATACTTAGAAAATCCTGTGATATCTGTACTGTCATCAACAAATTTTCTATCATTATGACTGTAAACATAATTACCTATTAATTTTATTTTTTCTGTTTTATAATCTATCCCAAAACCTGTTGAAAGATTGCTATTCTTTATATTAAAATCTCTATCATCTTTAAAAATTGCTGCATCAATACCAGCTCTATATTGGCTATACTGTAGAAAACTTCTTACACTCAAGGCCTTAGTTGCTTGATATTGAACAGCTGTATTTACGATGCTACCATTAAAACCATCATTGTCAAAACCTTTACCACCTGCACTATCATAAGCACTCGAAAAACCAACTGTATTAAGTATTGCAGCCCTTGCTTGATAAGAAAATTTATTAAGCCTACCATATACTTGAACATTATTTTTGAATGTATTTAAATTGCCTAATGTGCTGGTATATTTTACATTAATAGGATTTTTCACATCTTTTTTAATGGTAATAATATTTATAACACCTGCAACAGCATCACTTCCATATAAAGTACTTTCAGCTCCACGGCAAACTTCAATTCTTTCAACATCATTTAAATTAAACAAGTTAATATCAAACTCATTATTTATTTGGCTTGGATCGTTCATAGGAATTCCATCAACTAGTATTAAAGTTCTGCCACTATTGGCACCCCTCATAAATACACTTTGTGGAGTACCTAAGCTATTGTAAGCCCCAGCAATGGTAATTCCAGCTTGTTCATTTAGCAATTGGCTTACTGTTTTGCCTGTACTTTTTTCTAGTACATCTTTACCAATTACAGTAATTACTTTACCAGTGTTGTTTTGTTTTTGCTCTACTTTAGTAGTAGAAACAGTTACGTTTTGCAAACTATCAGTAGTAGTTTGTGCAGCAGCATGCAGCCCAAATAAAAGGGCAATGCTAAAGAAGTTTTTTTTGCTCATTGTGTTTTTTTTAAGCAGTTAAACAATGAGCTTTCGATTACAAAAACGGGAAATATAAACGTACAATCAGGACGTTACATTTCAAGCCTTTTCTCCCGAAAGCTATGAATGATATGTAGTTATTTGGCAGGTCTTCTGACTTAAAGATTTACACCTCACCTTCCCGTTATTACAGTGGTTTTATTTGAGGTTTACCTTATATACAAAGGCTCTTTTTACAGCTACGGGTATAGTTTATGCTTTTCACATAATTCCCTTTTAAGCAACTATTTTTTATTGTCAGCATTGGCAGCTACTAAAGATTTGTAATTTAGTAACACCTATTTAAAGCAACCAAGACTTTTGGATAAAATAATTGCACCAAGAACTTCAGCAAATGTATAAGCTTTTAAAAAAAATTACTTAAAAGTAATTAACAAAATGTGACTAAAATTTTCAAAGCATTATTAATAGCGAAATCAAGATCTTGTTTTTATATTCAATAAAAAACAAGAAAGTAAAATACTTACCAAAAACATCTAACCTTACATTTGTTTATTAAAACATTCACGATATGGCAAAAGCAAAAAAAGAAAAAGAAAAATCTAAAGTAAAAAAAACGCCATCAATACTCAATGAAAACAGTTGGGCATTTTTGAAAAATTATATCAATACCCCATCTCCAGTTGGATTTGAAACTGGTGGTCAAAAAGTTTGGCTAGAATATATAAAGCAATATACCGAAAGCCAATTTGTAGACCCTTATGGAACGGCTGTTGGTGTTATAAATCCTGATGCTCCATTTAAAGTAGTAATTGAAGCACATGCCGATGAAATTAGTTGGTTTGTAAATTATATAAACGATCAAGGATTAATTTATTTGAAACGTAATGGTGGTGTTGATCATCAAATTGCACCTGCCATGAGAGTAAATATTCATGGTAAAAAAGGATTAGTAAAAGCAGTTTTTGGATGGCCTGCTATACATACACGTTTGAGCAATCCTGAGGCCAAAGAACCACAACCCAAAACTGATAACTTGTTTTTAGATTGTGGTGCAAGAAACAAAAAAGAAGTAGAGGCTTTAGGCATACACATAGGAAGTGTAGTAACCTATGCAGATGGATATGATGAGTTGGCCTATGATTATTTAATTGGCAGAGCTTTTGACAATAGAATTGGCGGTTTTATGATTGCTGAAGTAGCAAGGCTTTTAAAAGAAAACAAAAAAAATCTACCTTATGGTTTATATGTTGTAAATGCTGTACAAGAAGAAATTGGTTTACGTGGAGCCGAAATGATTGCACGCAGAATTAAACCCAATGTTGCCATCATTACTGATGTTACACATGATACACAAACTCCAATGATTAGCAAAATTATAGAGGGTGATGTGGCATGTGGCAAAGGACCAAGCCCTTGCTTTGGCCCAGCAGTTCACAATAAATTATTGCAGTTTGTACAAGACGTTGCAGACAAAAAGAAAATTCCATTACAAATGAGAACTGTAAGCAGAAGCACAGGAACTGATACTGATAGTTTTGCTTACGCTAATGATGGATGCCCAAGTGTATTAATTAGTATTCCTTTAAGATATATGCATACCACAGTTGAAATGTTGCATAAAAATGATATCGAGCAAACTATTCAATTGATGTATGAAACCTTATTGGCACTTACACCAAAAACTAATTTGAATTATATTTAATTATTAAAAAGCTACGAAGGCAGTTTCTACCAAGGCTGAAACTGCCTTTATATTATAAATTTATTTCTATTTCATTATCCCAATTAGCCTTAACTAAGAGTTTTGTTTTAATTGCTTTGACTTTTTCCGGCTGCTTTTTAATTGCATAGTTTCCTGCATCCCAAATTCCATTTTGATTTTCATCATACAAAATTCTAATGCTGTATTCTCCAGTATTAAAAAGATTTTTTGATATAAGTTTTCCTTTAACTGGCAAAGATGCAATGATGCTATTTTCTTTTACAAGTTGAATTACTGGATTTTTTTCTAGATCAAAATTATTGCACCTAATTTTAATATTTCCATAGTCTTTTTCTCCAAATGTTTCAAACTTTAAAGTATCTGTTTTAAACATACTATTTCCATAACTATCTTGAAGGGCTTGCTTATCAATTATAAAATTATATTTTGTACCTAATGCAAAATCATACTTCAATTTTACAATGCCTTTAAGTGTATCAATTACTACAGTTTTAGAGTCAATTGGCTTAAAATTACTATCTACAAATTGCAATAAACTTCTGTTTTTAACTACCAATTTTTTTTCAAAATTTATAATTAAATGTGAATCCAGAATATTGAATCTACCACTTTCTACATTGCTACTAAATTTTAGCTTTTTATCATTTTTATAATTTGGAATTTGGGCTGTTACCAAAGCTGGCAATTTAAAATAATCAAGATTTATTTTCTGACTATTTTTATTTACATAAATAGGCTTGTTTGCAAATGCAAAGGAAGCCGTTGTATCATCATACCTTTTGGTAAATGTATTTGGCACTACAAAAATATTAAAGCTATCACTAGGTAAATTAGTAAACTTAAATTCACCTTTTCCATTAACCTTACTTATATAATTTGGTTTAAGTTTTAAAATAGCAGTGTCACTGGTGTTTTTGTGAAGCACCACAATTAAAGTAGAATCAATTGTTTCAGTATTAGCTTCAACAATTTTACCAGTAACCATTCCATTATCTACTAACTTACCTGTACTAAAAACATAAGAAAAATTTTCGGCTACATTACCTTCATTTACATCTTTTATAGCATTGCCAAAATTTATGGTATAGGTAGTATTGGCTTCTAAACTATCTTTTAATACTACAGTTACATTTCGTAATTTATAATCAACAATTGGTGCATTATTGGGCAATGGATTCATCACCACATTTTGCAAAGCATCTTTTACTTCTATAAATTCATTAAAAGTTAAAGTTATTTTTTTAGAGTTAAAGTTCAGACTTGAATCTTTAGGAAAAGATTGTATTAAAATTGGGGGCAAACTATCTTTTGGCCCTCCACCTGGTGGAATAATATTGGCACAACTTGTAATTAAAGAGACTATAGTGCTATAAAAAACAATACAAGAAAAAAGTTGCTTCAAAATATTTAAAATTTATGCAACAAAATAACGCTATTAATACAATTAAATTTTAAATAAAAAGCTAAACTCTAATGTTTTATAGCATCAGGGAAAATATAAAAAATAGCATTTTGGTAAGGTGTAATATTACTTGGTGTTGTAAGTACAATACTGTAGTAAGCTTTGCTATCGATTTTTACATCTTTTCTTTGACTTGTAGTTAAAGTATCATTGTACATAAATATATTATAATTACCTGCACCAACTTGTTTAAACTCTGTGTAACTGCTATAGGTGTGATGGTCTAAAAAGTTTCTATTTTTAGAATCAATAATTTCAAAGCCAGGGTTTACCAATCTTACATTTATGTAATCAAAATATCCTTGTGTTCTAAAGTCTAAAATTCTTGCAGCAGCAAAACCATTTGCTAAAGTTGCTGTCATAACATCTTTAATCAAACTATACTTCCATTCGTTACCAACCTTGTAAAAAAAGCAAGAATATTTTGTGTTGTTTAATAAGTCTACAGTACCATTTAAAAGTGTGGTACTATTGGGTAATCTCAGAGAAATAGTGTTATTACCGTTTATGCCATTTATGTAATTGCTAGGATAAAAGTTGGCAATTGAACTGGCTTGTTTACCATTTAACAATACATTCATTGAACCATTATCCATTACACTATAAAATTTTATGCTAGGTGCTACTATTGCAGTAGTTGGTGTAGTTGGATTGGTTGGTGTAGTTGGTGTAGTTGTTCCATTTTGCCCTACATATTTTGAACAACTAGTTAAAAATAAAAAGGATAAAATAGCAGTAAAATATTTTGAAAATGTCATTGTTTTAAGTTTTGCCTTTATTAATTATGACGAGCAACTTGATAGTAACTTACAGGAAATGTACCCATTGTATTTGCTGTATATCCTAAAGCACCAGCAAAAATGGTATAACTTTTAGCACTTTCGAATGTGTAAGAAAATTTTAAAATTGAACTATCTCTGTACACAAAAGAAACATTGTAAATTGCTGCATTTAAATTTGTAAAATTCATTTTTGAAGTATCGCTTCTATGGTCTAAATAAGTTCTATTAGCGAAGCTTTGTGTTCCAAGTCCATTTTCTAATCTGCATGTTACAGGAACTGAGCTAGTAAATGGATCTAAACTAATAAAACGAATATTGGTTTTTCCTACAGCTGGTGCTGTAATATCGTTAGCTATTAATGTTTCATTTACTTGTGCACTAGATGTTGGATAAAGTGTATAACTATAATAACTATAAGGTCTTAAGAAATAACTATTAGCCGTAAATACTCTATCACTTGCATTGCCAGGTCCTTGTTTAAATCTAAAATTGTTTACACCTGCATATAAATTGGTATAACTTCCATCAAATTTTAAAGACACACTATCGTTTATATTTACATATTGCTGGTTTAAATTAGTAAAAAATAAAGCTTGCACATAACTTAATGGAACATTAGGATTTACTTGTCCACCGCCAGTTCCAGTTCCTCCACTACCTGTACCACCACTTCCTGTGCCTCCACTTCCAGTTCCTCCACTCCCACTTCCTGTACCACCACTTCCAGTTCCCCCACCTCCAAAAGGGGGTAAAGGTGTTGGTGCTTGCCCATTGTTATTATTATTGTTATTAGTAACATCATTGGCATTGGTATATTTTGTACAACTTGATACAAATGCAAATAAAAAAGCTACTAATAACCCCTTAATTAGGGTTGGCTTTATTGGGTGTGTACAAAATGTTGCCATAATCTTAATTTTTATTCAATAAAAAAAGCCTAGTTGGATTTTAATTTTGTTTTTCTATTTAGTTCGTATTCATATATTGCCTTTCCTATATCTCTCATAAACGGAAAACCAATAGTTTCATACTCATATTTATCATCATTATAAATGCCATCTGTGTTGCAACTAATTGCAGCACTAAGCATAAACTCAACACCTTTTGATTTGTTAGTGATGTAAGCTACATCAATTAAAAAACCATAGGCATCTCCAACTTTATTATAGATTAATATATTTGGGTTTACGTTGCACTTCTCCGACCCATAATACAAAAATTTACAATAAGTGTCCCAATATTGGGCTGTGTCATAAGGGGGATAATCGCTTTCAGCAGGGTAAGATTTGAGCCAATTTAGCACGAAATTAAGGTCTTTCTCGGATAAAAGAAATTTTTTATTGCTAGGCCAATATTTATAAAAAACTACACTTTGCAACATTTGATGTAATTCTTCTAAATAAACTTGGTTTTTAAGGCTAAAATCAAAAGGCTCGTTTACTAATTTGCCATTTTTATAATAACCTTTACCGAGTTTTACTTCTAACGATTTTATTTCGTTTTTATTGTATTGAGCGGGCTGTTTGTATATTAATTTTCCTGCATCATCATAAAAACACACTGGGTTAGTGTGTTTGTTTTCTTCTACATTAAGTGCTAGTTGCAATCTGTGCCTTATTATAGCGTTATACCCCTTTTCTTTTAATTTTCTCATGATGTATTCTTGCCCCAAAAACTCATATAACCTGTTAAAAGCATCATTATCACTCACCAAAAAAATCTGCTTTATATAATTAGCAATAGTTGGCTTGCCGTTTTTTGCTGTTGGCTGATTGTAAACAACTGTTTCATTACTATTACTGCTATCTGTAATCATAGTAGTATTCATATCTAAACCTTTGATGTTCAATTCATTCAATTTCTCCAAAGCTAAAAAAGCAATAGGCATTTTTACTGTACTGGCAGGATAAAAATAATTTTGCTTATTTACATTGTATGTGTGGCTTGTAAATTTTGGAACTCCTTGTTTATTTCTATCAATTTGAGTAAACACAATTTGCACATTCAAATCTTTTTGATTTTTCATTAATTCTCTAAATGCTTTTGGGTTTTTAAGCATTATGGATTCGATAAGATTTTTTGAATTATCTACTTTATTCCTACTCTTTTTTTGAGATTGAGAAAATGAAGTTGATACAATACATAAAAAAAACAACGTAATTAAATATTTATACATTTCAGCTTTTTTAAAATTATTAAAACTTCAAAACTAAAATAATATTACTACAACTTATTTATTGTTTTTAATGTTATATCAATTAAAATTTGCGAACTAAATAATTAAGATTAAGGAATGACAGATTCTAACATAAATATTGTAAACGCAACTATTATAACTATTGGAGACGAGTTGCTTATTGGTCAGGTAATTGATACAAATAGTGCTTTTTTGGCCCAAGAGTTAAATAAAATTGGGATAACTGTTATTAAAAGACTTGCTGTAGGAGATGATTTTAATAGTATTTGGCAAGCTTTAGATGATGCCCAAAAAAATTCTAAAGTAGTAATTATCACTGGTGGTTTAGGACCAACAGCTGATGATATTACTAAACCATTATTGTGTCAATATTTTGGAGGTGAAATGGTTTTAGATATTCCCACTTTAAAAAATGTAGAATATTTATTTGAACAAGTATTTAAGAAAAAAGGTCCTTTATTAGAAAGAAATAAAAAGCAAGCTGAAGTTCCAAATGTTTGTACAGTTTTAAAAAACGAAGTGGGCACTGCTCCTGGAATGCTCTTTAAAAAAAATGAAACCTTGTTTTTTGCTTTACCTGGTGTACCACACGAAATGAAATGGCTTGCAAAAAACCATGTAATCCCTATGTTGTGTGAGCAATTTGTAGGCACAACCATTATTCATAAAACCTTGCTAACCTTAGGTTTGGGAGAATCGGCAATTGCTGAAATGTTGATCGACTTTGAAAAACAACTTCCATCAACTATTAAATTGGCCTATTTACCAAACTATGGCATGGTGCGTTTAAGATTAACTGCAATAGGAAACGACAAATTAAAAGTTGAAACTGAAATTGAACAACAATTTAATCAATTACAAAGTCTTGTTAAGCATATTATGATAACTAATAAAGACGAAACCCTTGAAGAGATTGTAGCCAATTTACTAATCCAAAAAAACAAAACTGTGGCTACAGCAGAAAGTTGCACAGGTGGATACATAGCTCACTTACTAACCAAAAAAAGTGGTGCCTCTAATTATTATGAAGGTAGTGTTGTAAGTTATAGTTACGGAGTTAAGGAAAATATTTTAAATGTTTCAAACGAAATACTAAACCAAAAAGGTGCTGTAAGTGAAGAAACTGTTTTGCAAATGGCTAACCACGCAAGAAAAATTTTAAACACAGATTATGCTATTGCTGTAAGTGGCATCATGGGTCCAAATGGTGGTACACAAGATAAGCCTGTGGGAACTGCATGGCTTGCTGTATCTAGCATTGAGCAAACAAAAACAAAAAAAATTCAAGTTAGATTTGATAGAGAAAAAAACATTCAACTCACGGCAATTGCTGCCTTAAACATGCTTCGTGAATTAATTGTGGATAACCCTTAATTGTTAATATCTTATTCAAAGTTATTTTTGATGAAATAATGTTGCTTGTATTGTTTTTTTAAAACAATATCTGAATGTTTTTTTTGAGATTGTAGTAAACAAAAACTACAACTCATCTATCTAAAAAAAGATAAAATAATATTATGGCTTTAGTAGATTTAGTAATGCCTAAAATGGGCGAAAGTATAACAGAAGCTACCATTTTGCGTTGGTTTAAAAAAGTAGGAGATGCTGTAAAAATGGATGAAACAGTTTTAGACATTGCAACTGATAAAGTTGATAGCGAAGTACCTAGTATTGCAGCTGGCATAATTAAAGAAATTTTATATGATGTAAATGCTGTTGTGCCTGTTGGTGCTATTTTAGCAAGAATTGAAACAGAAGTTTTTGAAACAGTTGTCGTTAAAGAACCAGCTCCAATTTTACCAGTGGTTGAAACTGCTCCAGTTGCTTCATTAGTAGAAGAAACTGCTGGAATTGATATCCCTACTGCAATACCACAACCTATAGAATCAGTTCAAGAATATGTACCATTTGTACCTGCAGCTATCCCTTCTACACCACTAAATAATCGTTTCTTTTCACCATTAGTTTTAAATATTGCTAATAGTGAAGGTTTAAGTTTAAGTGAACTTGAGAGAATACCTGGAACTGGTGCTGATGGAAGAGTAAGTAAAAAAGATGTTTTACAATATATTGCCGATAAGCGTGCAGGAAAATTAAATATTGTTAATACCCCTGTTGCAGCTCCACAAGAATTTGTAACTTCTCCAGTTACAGTTGCAGCTCCAGTTTCGGTTCAAGAAAACATAATTCAACCAATAGAAAACAATCTTTCTGTTGCAGTTGCAAAACAAGAAAATGATGCTTACCCAATTGCTACTGAAGTAGGAGTTGCAAGTGCAGCAGCATTAGCAGCAACAGCTTGGTTGGGCGATAAACCAAAAGAAGCAATTGAGCCGTTAAAAGAAGATATTCAAGAAATTGCTCAAATTACTACTAATGCACACGATGCTATGGAAGAAGTTGTAGCAACTAGTGCAGCAGTAGCTGAAACTGCCGTTAATATTGAAGTTGCTAGTGGTGATGAAGTATCTACTACTCCACAACCTACAACCCCAATTGTAAATAACGTAATTGGCACTTTTAGTGGTGCAACTTATAAAAATGCTGAGATTGTTGAAATGGATAGAATGCGTAAACTTATTGCCAAACACATGGTACAAAGTAAGCAAACTAGCCCACACGTTACCAGCTTTGCAGAAGCAGACGTTACCAACATGGTTAATTGGCGTAGTAAAATAAAAGATGAGTTTGAAAAACGTGAAGGAATGAAAATTACCTTCACCCCAATGTTTATTGAATGTGTTTTAAAGGTAATGAAACATTATCCTATCATTAACAGTAGTGTTGATGGTGATAAAATTATTATGAAAAAAGACATCAACATTGGCATGGCAACAGCTTTACCTAGTGGTAATTTAATAGTTCCAGTTATTAAAAATGCTGATGAATTGAATTTTGTAAATCTTACACGAAGCGTAAATACTTTAGCAACTAATGCTAGAGAAGGAAAATTGAAAGCCGATGATGTAACTGAAGGCACTTTTACAATTACTAATGTAGGAACATTTGGAAGTATAATGGGAACTCCAATTATAAATCAACCGCAAGTTGCGATTTTAGCAGTTGGGGAAATTAAAAAACGTCCAGTAGTTATAGAAACAGATAAAGGAGATTTTATTGGCATTCGTCATATGATGTATTTATCTTTAAGCTACGACCATAGAATTGTTGATGGAAGTATTGGTGCTAGTTTTTTAAGTGACATTGCTAAAGAAATGGAAGCTTGGGATGTAAATCGTCAATTAAAATATGTGGTAAAAGAGTGGTATGTAGAGTAATATTTTTTAAAATATATTTTAAAAAAGAGGTTCTAAACGAACCTCTTTTTTTTGGAAAACTGTTTTTTTTGTTAAACCTTTGTAAAAATTAAACAATTAATTGATTTTTAATATTTATAGTTAATTTGTTTAATTATTTCTAAATCATTGTTAAACAATCACTTATGAAAGTGAATTTTTTTTAGCTTTTGTTTAACAAATTATTTTAAAATATTAAACAAAAATATTTGGATAGCACTATGAAACTGTTTAGGTTTGTGCTCTAAAAGTTAAACAATTAGTATATGAGTAACCTAGAATTCACCAACACATTAGTAAACCAATCTGAATTTTTACGTCCTTATGCTGTAACCTTAACAAAGGATTTAGAATTGGCTAAAGATCTTTATCAAGAAACTATTTTCAAAGCACTTGCAAATAAGGATAAGTACAATATGGGTACTAATGTTAAGGCTTGGTTATATACTATAATGAGAAACATTTTTATAAATGATTATCGCCGAAAAGCTAAACAAAATACATTTTTAACAGCCACAACTACCGAAGCTTTAGCCAACTATAAAACAACCGTAACTACAAATGATGGTGTAGCTACACTAAATATGAAAGAGGTTCAAGCAGCCATACACAATTTACCATTTATTTTTAAGCAACCGTTTATGTTGTTTTTTGAAGGATACAAATACCATGAAATATCAAAAGCCTTAAACGAGCCTTTAGGCACAATTAAAAGTAGAATTCACTTTGCAAGAAAATTATTGAAAGAGCAAATACAAAGACCTTAGATTTGTTTAATAAATTTACACTTTTTTGTCAAAAAAAATAATCATTATTGGTTCTGGATTTGCTAGTTTATCGGCAGCTTGCTTTTTAGCAAAGCAAGGTTGCAATGTAACTGTTCTAGAACAACATTCAATTCCTGGTGGAAGAGCTAGAAAGCTTGAAGCTGAGGGATTTACCTTTGATATGGGTCCAAGTTGGTATTGGATGCCCGATGTTTTTGAACGTTTTTTTAACCAATTCAACAAAAAAGTTTCAGATTATTATTCTTTAACAAGGCTTGACCCATCTTACACCATTTTTTGGGAAGATGGCAAAATGGATATACCATCTAACTTAAACGATTTAAAAAGTCTTTTTGAATCCTACGAAGTAGGTGCTGCAAAAAATCTAGAACTTTTTTTAAAAGAAGCTCAATACAAATACGAAGTTGGCATAAACAAATTGGTTTTCAAACCTGGCAAATCAATTACTGAATTTGCCGATTGGGAAGTAGCTAAAGGAGTTGTTAGATTAGATGTATTTACCAATATGAAGACTCATGTAGGAAAATATTTCAAAAATCCAAAACTAAAACAGTTGCTCGAATTTCCTGTATTGTTTTTGGGTGCATTACCACAAAATATTCCTGCACTGTATAGCCTTATGAATTATGCTGATATTGTGGGTGGCACTTGGTTTCCTAAAGGTGGAATGTATAGTATAGTTGAAGGAATGTTTAACTTGGCAAAAGAACTTGGTGTTAACTTTAAATTTAATGAAAAGGTTACTGGTTTTACATTCAACACCAACAAAATATCCAAAGTAAATACAAAAAATAATAGCTATGAAGCTGATGTTGTGCTTGGTGGTGCGGATTATCATCATATAGAAACTACATTATTGCCAACAGATTTTCAAAGCTACTCATCTAAGTATTGGAATGATAGAGTAATGGCACCAAGTTGCCTACTATACTATGTAGGCATCAACAAAAAAATAAATAATTTACAACATCACACTTTATTTTTTGATACAAGTTTTGAAGTGCATGGCAATGAAATATACACAAGCAAAACATGGCCTAAAAATCCATTATTTTACATGAGTGCCACAAGTGTTACAGAAAGTTCTGTTGCACCTGATGGATGTGAAAACTTATTTTTCTTAATTCCAATTGCAGCTGGGCTACAAGGAGATACTGAAGATGTTAGAGAAAAATATTTTGAGATGATTATTGCAAGGGCTGAAGAGAAGTTACAGCAACAAATAAAACCACATATTATTTATAAAAAATCTTATGCTGTGCAAGATTTTATAAACGATTATGGTGCATTTAAAGGCAATGCTTATGGATTAGCAAATACGCTAATGCAAACAAGTATTTTAAAACCTTCTTGCAAAAGTAAAAAAGTAAAAAACTTGTTTTATACAGGACAGTTAACAGTTCCTGGACCAGGTGTTCCACCAAGTTTAATAAGTGGGGAAGTAGTTTCTAATGAAATTTTAAGGTTTCTGAGTTAAACAATTTGCCTAAATAAATTGTTTAATTTTTTGCCGGTTTAGGGTTTAATATAAAAAATTATTTGTATGACAAATCAGGCTTTATTTACCGAAATAAGTAGAGATTGTAGCAGAAATACTACTAAAAAATACAGTACAAGTTTTTCGTCGGCTATTAATTTGTTGCACAAAGATTTACGCCAACCCATTCATGATATTTATGGTTTTGTAAGATTTGCTGATGAAATTGTAGATACATTTCATGATTTTCCAAAAAAAGAATTACTAGAAGAATTTAAAAATGAAACATACAAGGCTATTGACAGAAAAATAAGCCTAAATCCCATTTTAAACAGTTTTCAAGATACAGTAAATGCTTATCAAATTGACATAGAATTAATTGATGCTTTTTTGTACAGCATGGAAATGGATTTAAAAGAAACAAACTATGACAGAAGTGGATATGAAAAATACATTTATGGAAGTGCAGAAGTTGTAGGTTTAATGTGCCTTCATGTTTTTTGTAATGGTGATAAAGCAATGTATAATAAACTTAAGCCAGGTGCAAAAAGTTTAGGTGCTGCATTTCAAAAAGTAAATTTTTTGAGAGATGTAAAAGCTGATTTTGAAGGTTTAAGCAGAATGTATTTCCCTAACTGTGATTTTAAGAATTTTACTTTAACCGATAAACTAGCCATTGAAAAAGATATACAAATAGATTTTGATAATGCATATTTGGCAATAACTCAATTACCCATAAAAGCTAGATTTGGTGTATATGTGGCTTACAAATACTATTTAAGCTTATTTAATAAAATTAAGCATGTACAACCTCAAGCCATATTAAATACTAGGATTAGAATACCAGACTACAACAAAATGTACATTTTGGCAAAAGCTGGAGTACGCAGCCAATTAAATATTTTGTAGTTATTAAAAGTAGTAAATTACTACTCAACATGTACTTGCTTTTCTATCAAAGCACCTTCTTTCATTTCTACAATAAATTTTCTTTCATTAACCCAGTATCCATTACCATTTTCGCAAAGATGAACTTTTAAGTTTTCTACACTTATAGGGTTACCATCTGGAATATCCGCTATATTGCTATGCTTTATATGATGGCCATCGATTATCATTACCATTCCACTTCCAATGGCTTGCATTTTATTACCCTCTGTTATTAACATACCAGTATCTTCTCCTAATCCAATACCAATACAACCAGGGTTTGCGGCAACTGCTTGAGCCAATCTACCAAAACGTCCACGTTTCTCGAAATGACTATCAATAATTACATTGTCCATAAAGCCTAAGCCTGTAGTAATTTTTACTTCGCCTTTAAGGTGTGCTTTTGTAGCGTTGCCCTCATAAATCATTGTGTTGCTCATTGCCATTGCACCTGCACTAGTACCTGCTACAATAAAGTTAACTTCAGTTTGGTATCTTTTTTTTATGATGGAAAAAAACTTTGTACCTCCAAAAATTGTAGTTAATCTTAATTGATTTCCACCACTAAACATTACAGCCACACAGTTTTTAATTCGTTCTTCGTACTCTGGCTGCTGAGCATCATCTCGGTTACGAATATTCATTATACCAACATTGGTGCAACCAATTTTTCCAAAAGCATCAAGATAGTTTTCCCCTACTTCATAAGGAATCATGCTTGCAGTAGTTATTACTTCAATTCTTGCTTGTAAACCACCTGCTTCTTCTACTATTTTATTAAGAATACCAAGTTCAAAGAAATTAAGATTGTTGCGGTGTATTTCGCCTTTCTCGAGGTCTGTGCCTTTATCTTCGGCACCCCCAATGGCTATTAATTTTCCTAATGGATTACTCATGACTATTTGAAAAGGTTACAAAAATAGGGTTTAAGAAATATGTAAATTGATAGATTGAATAATCAGAGAAATATTTTATTACCAACAACGAGTTTACAATAAATAAAAATCCCCCAGCATTTAGCCGAGGGAATTAGTTTTTCGTAGCAATTTTTTATTCGCCATAAGCTTTTACTAAAAATACACAACTCTGAATTTTGTTGACTTGAGTTTCTCTATTTTTATTACTTACTTGTGAGCTTGTTGGTAATTTAATTTTAACTAATGATGTATCTTCTTTTCTTGAAGACTCGATAAATTTTAATAAATATTTACTTTTTACTGCAAAGCTTATTCCTTCAGCATGATCTTGCTTGCTTAATAAAACTCCGATTATTTCGCCATTGTTATTTAAAATGGGGCCACCACTATTTCCTGGATTAGCATTTAATTGTAATTGATAAGTGGCAGTATCGTTATTAAATCCAGTTTTTGAGCTGATGTTTCCTGAATTATATACCATTTCACTTCTTGGATATCCAAGGGTGTAAACTTCTTGTGCTAGATTAGCATTGTTAGATTTTATAATGTATGGCAAAGATTTAGGTGCATTAAACTCATCATCCACAATTTTTAAAATGGCCAAATCTTTACTAGCATCAACTCTTACAATTTTGGCTTTATATTCATTACCATTATTATCAACAACATTAGCACCATTACCTTTAAGCACGTGGGCACTAGTAATTAAATAACCTTTAGCATCAATTAAAAAGCCTGTACCACCACTAATGTATTTTTGATTATTAGGAACTTTAGATTTTACTTCATTTATCAATTTACCTTGTGCAGCTTGGGTAGATTTTATACTATTTATTTCGTTTCTTATGTCTTTTGAAACATCTATTGTACCAGTTTTAACAGGATTGATAAATGCAGCTAATGCTGTTACAAACAATGCAATTACTCCACCAACACTTGCAGCAACTAATGAAACTTGCTTATACCTATGATATAAACTTACAATTTTTGCTTTTGCAGTTTTTGGCTGCCCCTCATTAATATCACCAAGTGATAATAGTTTGGCATGAACATCTTGAAGGCTATTTTGCAAATTTATTCTATTGCTAAAACTACTCATTTGGTGCAAAAACATATTATGCTCCACCACCATTTGATCAATTTCGGCATTATTGGCTCGTAGCTCTTCAAAGTAAGCTTTTTCAGCTGGCAGCATTGTGCCATCTAAATATCGCTCTATTGCTTGTATTAAAAGAATGTCCTCCATGTTTTACTTAATGTTTTGAAATTAATATTTAACATTTTCGACCTTTAGAATTCTACATTAAACTATTAACTTTCAATAATTTACTCACCAATATTGTACTGTGCAAAAAACAACTTTTTCAATCGCATTAGGCACTTATATTTTTGATTTTTGGCATTATCGGCATTGGTATATCCAAATTCTTTTGCCAAAGTCATCATATCTAACTTTTTCAAATAATATCCTTCTAACAATCCTTTGCAAGGTTCACCCAAACTTCCCAAGGCCCTTTCCATTATTGTAAACTCAGCATTTCTTTTTTCCTGAATTTCAATGTCATCTTCAACTTCAATAGTCTCTTTAAGGCTTTCAATTTGATTTGAATATCTTCCCAGTTGCTGTAAGCGTTTAAGCCAAAGCCTTCTGGATATGGAATATACATACGTGTTAATTTTACAGGTTAAAACAAATGATTCATCTTTTGCTTTTTCATATAACGCAATCATTGCTTCCTGAAAAATGTCTCTAGCATCATCATAAGACCCACTATTATTAAGAATAAGAGCTTGAACCATATTATAATTTTGTTTATAAATGGTTTCAATGGCTTTCGAGTCGTTTATTGCCAGTCCTTTTAATAATGCTTGTTCGTTTAACTCGGATTTCACTGTTACTTATTAATACGTTTTGGTTGTAAATGTAACCCTTGAGAAAATATTTTTTTAGAATTTGTTGTAAGATGCAGATAAAAGGCATCCTTTTTGATTCATTTTCAATAATTACACAAATACTATATAATCCTTATCCGCTTTGTTTAGATAATTCTTATATGGTTTTTACTGGTCTAAAAAAATAAAAAGTACACTCAATAAGGCTTACTTTTTTTGCATAATTGTAGAAAATTGATAAACTTAACTAATAATCTGGCCTTTGTATTTTAAGTTAATTAAAAATAGTACTTATTAACTGAGAAAAATCTTTATTACATTAATATTTCTACTATGTATTACTCCTCTTCTACATTTTTTATTTTCATTAATAATGCATAAGCACCATTATTTACAATGGTTTTGCCCATAAAATTGTTGGCATTTACAATAGCTACAAAATCGTTTTGCTTAGTTCCAAGCTCTACTTGTTGCATACTATACTTGCCTTTTGCCTCTTTTACAAATACATAATCTTTACCCTCAAATCTTACAATACTAGATGCAGTTAATACGTTTGAGTTTTTGCTATTAAGTTTTGCAATAGCATTCATATACATGCCAGGCAAAAGCAATTTACTATAGTTTTCAAAATGGCAATGTACTTCGGTAACACCTTGTTCGTTTACATTTTTATTGATTAAAATTACTTCACAAGCATACTTTTTTTGAGGGTCGTTATTGGTGTATGCAGCTACTTTTTGGCCTATAAAAATATTAGGAATATCTTTTTCAAATACTTTTAAATTAAGGTGAATATCTGTAGGGTTAATTAATTCAAACAACTCATCAGAAGCATTTACATACTTACCAATATTTACATGTACTTTATTTACATAACCATCAATGTTGCTATAAATATTAATGTCTTTTGAAATATTACTAACAGTTAATTTTACTGGATTGATATTTATTAGTTTAAGTTTTTCGGCAAGTGCAATAGCATTTATTTTTAACTGAGCTACCTCCGCTTGAATAGCTTGTACTTGTTTATCACTTGTACTTTGGGTGGCTGCCAAACTATTTTGCCTTGATAATTCAATTTCGGCAAAATGCAATTTAGATTGAGTAAGTAAATAATCTTGCTGTAGCTGAATGTATTGTTGATCTTGCATTACAGCAATTACTTCACCTTTGCTAATATGCATGCCAGGCAATAATTTAGTGCTTTTTAAATAGCCCCCTAAAGGTGCACTTACACTTACTAAATTTTGTGGAGGCACATCAATTCTGCCATTTAACTGAATGGTAGATTCAATACTTTGTTGCTGCAAAAATGTTGTACTTATCCCTGCTTGTTTTTCTTGAGCCTCTGAAAGCTCCACTTCAATTGCAGCAATATTTGAATTTATTTCTTTATTCTCTTTCTCTACATTTTGCTTATTGCTACAGCTACTGCAAACAATAAACATGAAATAGCTAATTGGTATTATTGATTTCATTTTCTTTATAAATATGTTTATTAAATTCATTGTTATCGTTCTATTTTCCTAGTAAATATTCTAACTGCAAATTGTTTTTGTTTGTTTCGAACAAAATTTCAGCATAATTATTTTTGATTTGTAATGCATCATTTATGATAGTGATAAATTGCAAATAATTTATTTCACCTAAGTTATATTGTTTAAGAGCTGTGTACCAAATTTTAGTGCTACCAGGCAATAAATTTACTTGATACAACTCCATAGTTTTTTGATTTTTGACTTTTGTTTGAATAGCTTTTTCAATTTTAATTTCAAGCAATTTTTTTTCAATAATCAAATTAGAAACTGCTATTTTTTCTTGTACTTTACTGGCTGCAATTTTTGCCTTAGCACTTTTATTGAATAATGGTAAGGCCACACCAGCTTGCACACTTTGAAATCTGTATAGGCCATTATACATTTTCTCATCTGCTCCATTTCCTCTTATACTTGTGTTGTTATAACCAACTGTGATTTCTGGTAATAACTTTTTTGATTCAACAATAGTTTGTGCACTAGCAATATTAATTTGCTGATTATAGAATTGTAACAGTGGATGATTAGTGTTAAGAGAAATATTTTTAACATCAAACGGAATTATAAAATCTGGAAAAGTCATTGGCAAATATTTTGCTGTTGTTTGCAATAAAAAATTAAACTCTGCAGCACAGTTAATAATATCATTTTCTAACTTTAATATTTCTGCTTTTAAATTGCTTTGATGTGATTCTAAAACAGTTTGTTCTAGCAAATTAGTTTCGCCAACTTTTAATCTATTTTTGGCTTTTTCTACAGCTACTTTGTATAGACTATCAATTTGCAACAATATTGTTTTTTTGTGTGTATAAAAGTTGTATTGCACAATAGATTCTTTTACAAGTAAACTTAAATTCAACTTGGATAAACCTTCTTGCTTAATAGCAAGTATATGTTGCTGTTCTAATAAACTTTTGTTTGCTTGATGTACTTTAGGCAACATAAAACTTTGAGATATGCCTATTCTAGTATCCAAAAAAATACTATTATATTGCCCTACATCTGTTGAAATAACTGTTGGTGCAATGGTTTTATAGCTTCCGATAAGTGTATTAGCAAACTCAATTTTTTGTTGCTCAGTTTTTAAAATTAAATTATTTTTTATAGCTGTATCTAAAGCATTCTCTAGGCTTATAGTTTGCTGTGATTTTAATTGACTAGCACCCATTATACAAAAGCTAATAATAAGTGCTATGGGTTTTGCATTAATTAATTTCTTATTTTTCATCATCCAATTATATAAAATAGGTAATACAAAAAGTGTAAGTAAAGTTGCAAATACCAAACCACCAATTACTACTGTAGCCAAAGGACGTTGCACTTCGGCACCAGCTCCATTACTTAAAGCCATTGGTATAAAACCAAGTGAAGCAACTGTTGCTGTCATTAATACTGGTCTCAATCTATTCATACAAGCCTTAACAATAGCATCTTTTAATTGATATGTTTTCTCGTTTACAAGACTATTAAACTCCGTAATTAAAACTATACCATTTAATACGGCTACTCCAAATAAAGCTATAAATCCAATACCTGCACTTACACTAAATGGCATGCCCCGAGCAGCTAATAAAAATATTCCACCAATTGCACTTAAAGGTATAGTTACATAAATTAGTAAACTTTGAGCTATACTTTTAAAACTAAAATACAACAATATAAATATTAGCAATAATGCAATAGGTACAGCAAAACTTAAACTTGCTTTCGCTTTTCGTAAGTTTTCAAAACTACCACCATAAGTGACATAATATCCAGCAGGTAAATCAAGCTTTTTTTCTACTTTAGTTTGTAACTCTTTAACTATAGATTCTATATCTCTTCCATCTACATTAAAGCCTACTGTAATTCTCCGTTTTGCATCTTCTCTTTGTATTTGATTTGGACCATCAACTTCTTCCACATTTGCTAATTGATGCAAAGGTATTTGACTGCCATTGCTTAAAGGAACTAATAAATTTCGAACATCGTCTATACTTTTACGTAAGTTTTTTTGAAGTTTTACTACAACTTCAAAACGCTTTTCACCTTCATAAACAAAACCAGCTTCCTGTCCTGCAAATGCAGTTTTTACAATAGCATTAATTTCTTGAATAGTTATATTGTATTGAGCTAAACTATTTCTGTTATAATTAATTATTATTTGAGGTACCCCTGTTACAGTTTCAACAAACAATTCTTTACTACCTTTTATTGATGAAACTATTTTACCTAACTCATTAGCTTTTAATGATAAACTATCTAAATTTTCTCCAAAAATTTTACAAACAACTTGTTGTTTAGCACCTGTCATTAGCTCATTAAATCGCATTTGTACAGGATACTGAAAACTTACGCTAAGGCCAGGGACATCATCCAAAGCTTCTGTCATTTTTGCTGCTAATTCGTTAAATGTTGTAGCTGTTTTCCAAAATTTTTTATCCTTTAAAATCACCATCATATCAGCTGCTTCAATTGGCATAGGATCAGTAGGCACTTCTCCACTTCCAATTTTAGTAACCACTTTTTCAACTTCAGGAAATTTTGATTTCAAAATAGCAGCTGCTTTAGTGCAATAATCAATAGTAGTATTTAAGTTACTACCTGTTAAAACTCTTGTATCTACTGCAAAATCACCTTCTTCTAGTTCAGGAATAAATTCTCCACCCATTTGCGATAAAATAAAAATAGAGGTTGCGAAAAGTGCTAAAACTCCAACAATAATAATTCTTGAGTAGTTCATTGCTTTTTGTAAAGTCAATTTATAAAAATGGGTGATTTTTTCTAAAATTTTATGACTAAAATCTTGATGTGCTTTTATTTTTTTACTGAGCACTAAGCTGCTCATCATGGGTATGTATGTAATTGACAATAGAAAAGCTCCTATTAAAGCAAAAGAAACTGTTTGAGCCATTGGCTTAAACATTTTACCTTCTATTCCATGCAAAGTAAAAATGGGCAAGTACACTATTAAAATAATTAATTGTCCAAAAAAGGCACTTTTCATCATTTTGTTAGCTGCTGTTTCAACTTCCTTATCCATTTCAAGCTGAGTAAGTTTTGTAGCATTCAATAATTTATTGCTATATAACTTGTGCATTACAAACTCAACAATAATTACAGCACCGTCAACGATTAATCCAAAATCTAAAGCACCTAAACTCATTAAATTTCCACTTACACCAAACACATTCATCATAGAAATTGCAAACAACATACTCAAAGGAATTACACTCGCTACTAATAATCCTGCTCGTAGATTTCCAAGAAAAAAAACTAACACCAACACAACAATCAAAGCTCCCTCAAGTAAATTTGTTTCCACAGTTTTTATGGCATTGTTTACCATTTTAGTTCTATCCAAAAAAGCTTCAATTTCAACACCTTCGGGTAAAGTTTTTTTAATCTGTTCAATTCTTTCCTTTACATTTTTTATTACTTTGTTGCTGTTTTCACCTTTTACCATCATTACAATTGCACCAGCAACCTCCCCTTCTCCATTGTAAGTCATTGCTCCAAACCTAGTAGCAAATGAAGTTTCTACTGTAGCAATGTCTTTTACCATTAATGGAACAGCTCCATCACTTTGTTTTATTATAATTTTTTCTAAATCGCTAATTGAACTTACTAAACCCTCAGTTCTTATAAATAATACTTGAGGTCCTTTTTCAATATAGGTACCACCTGTATTTTCATTATTTTTATTTATGGCATCAAAAACTTGTTGTATAGTTATGTTATTTGCATTTAGTTTACTTGGATCAATTGCGATTTCATATTGCTTTAATTTGCCACCAAAACTACTCACCTCTGCTACCCCTTTTACTCCAATCAATTGCCTGCGTACAACCCAATCTTGTATGGTTCTGAGTTTTGTGGCATCAAAATCTTGTTCAAATCCTTTTTTAGGTTTAACAACGTATTGGTATATTTCTCCTAAACCAGTGGTAATTGGGCCAAGTTCAGGTTTGCCTATTCCTTCTGGAATTTGATTTTGTACTTGTAATAATCTTTCAGCCACTTGTTGCCTTGCCCAGTAAACATCAGTTTCTTCGTTAAAAACAATGGTTACCAAGGATAATCCAAACCTCGAAAAACTTCTAATTTCTTCAATGCCTGCTATGTTGCTGCTGGCTTGTTCTATTGGAAAAGTAATAAGTCTTTCAATATCTGTAGCACCCAAGCTTGGTGCAGTGGTAATTACCAGTACTTGATTATTGGTAATATCTGGCACAGCATCTATAGGCAATTTAGAAGTTTGATAAACGCCAATCCCAATTAAAAAGCAAGTTGCTAACGCAACGATTAGTTTATTACGAACCGAAAATTGAATTATTTTTTGAAGCATAAATATTGAACTACTAATTATTTTGCAAAAAGCAAAAAAACAATTGTTAAGGTACAAAACTATAATAATAAAAATGCCTCAAAAGTTTTTTGTTTCAACACAAAACGCTTGTATTTAACAATTGCTTGCCTTAAACATTAAAAAGGGCGTTTATATTTGCAACTTCTAAAACAATGAAGAAACTCGATTGGTATATTATTAAGAATTTTTTAGTTACTTTTTTCTTTAGTATTTTTTTATTTGTAATCATCACTGTTGTAATTGATGCTAGCGAACATGCAGATAATTTTGTACAATCTAAACTGGGATTTTATCAAATTTTTGTGCAATTTTATTTAGGGTTTATACCACACATGACAGCTTTGCTTTTTCCATTGTTTGTATTTATTGCCGTAATTTTTTTTACTTCTAAAATGGCTGGTCGTAGCGAAATTATTGCTATTTTGGCTAGTGGCATTAGTTACAACCGTTGGTTAAAACCATATGCAATTGCTGGTATTTTTTTAGCAGGAATACTTTGGCTGGGCAATATGAAATTAATACCTAAAGCCAATGAAAGGCGAACTAGTTTTGAAACAAAGTATATTGATGCAAACTCAAGTTACGAGCGTACTATTAGCACTACCAGAATAAACGATGATGTGCAACATTTAAAAATTGATAGTTTTACTTATGGCGGATTTTATAATTACGACACAAGTACTAAAAGCAGCAGCACTTTTTTTGGATATGTAATTAAGAATAATGAAATAGTAAAAAACTTTAGGGCAGATAGAATGTTTTGGGACACTGCAAAAGGTGCAAATAGATGGATGCTAGAAAATGTAACGACAAGAACTTTAGTTGGGATTTCTGAAGTATTTAAAAAAACTAGTCTTGAACCTTTAGCACTTCAAGCAAAGCCAAATCAACTAAAAAGAGAAAAATTTACTAAAGATAAAATGAGCAGCACTGAACTTGAAGCTTATATAAAAAAGGAAAAAGCCAGTGGCAGTGAAAATATTAATGAATTGCTAATTGAGCAAGGGAGAAGACATGCAACACCAGTAACTGTTTTTTTGTTAACACTAATTGGTGCCATTATAGCTGGAAGAAAAGTAAGAGGTGGCAGTGGCTCTCACTTAGCAATGGGCTTTATAATTGCAGCACTTTTTATTTTAGCCGATAAATTTAGCACGGTGTTTTGTACTAAAGGAAATTTAAATGCAACTCTAGCAACTTGGATACCCAACATTATCTTCACCTTTGTAATGTTGTATTTGTATAAAAAAGCCCCAAAATAAAATTTTTGAGGCTTTAACATCTTACTTTTCAATATAATTACACACTAAATGAGGTTCCACATCCACAAGTTTTTGAAGCATTAGGATTGGTAAAGGTAAATCCTCTACTGTTCAATCCACCTTGCCAATCAACCTGCATACCCATTAAATATAACCCATGACTTTTATTCATTATAAAAAATAAATCTTCAAATTGGTGTACTTCATCCTCCTCTAGCTTTTCATCAAAGCCTAATACATACGTTAATCCACTACATCCCCCACCTTTTACCCCAACTCTTAAATATTGTTTGGTATCAAATCCATCTTCATTCATTAAACGCTTTACTTCTTCGATTGCATTTGAGGTAAAACTTACAGGTGCAGTAACAGTTAGTGTATCCATTGTAATAATTTTTACAAAAATAAAGTACAGTAGTTGCAATATCAAACAGCATCTATAGTTATTCCTTTTTTCAACAAAAAAACATTAACCTTAGTTAACCCCAAAAAGCAACCAAGTAGCTTATTTTACTTCTAAATACAGAAAAATAGTTGTCGTTTAAAAACTATTGTACATTAGCAACATGAAAAATGTTGCTTTTTTTATTTGCTTAGTTTATTCAACTTTTACTCATGCTCAGTTTGCCAAATATGTAAATCCATTTATTGGTACAGGTGGCACAGGGCATACATTTCCTGGTGCAACAACTCCTTTTGCCATGGTGCAGTTAAGCCCAGATACAAGAATTGATGGTAGTTGGGAAGGTTGTAGTGGTTATCATTACAGCGATAGTATCATTTATGGTTTTTCTCATACCCATTTAAGTGGTACAGGTTGTAGCGATTATGGCGATATCGCATTTATGCCTTTTTTCAGTAAAACCAATGAATTCGAAAAGCTAAAAACTACTGATATAAATGCCAAATTTTCTCATAAAAACGAAAAAGCCAGTGCAGGATACTATAGTGTTGTTTTAAATGATATGCCTGTAAAAGTGGAGTTGACTGCCACTACAAGAACTGGTTTTCAGCGTTATACTTTTAATGAAGAAGGATATGGATATATTGTGTTGAATTTAAAACATAGAGATGAATTGTTAGAAGGCACAATTACTTCTATAAATAAAAGTAACTATAAAGGTAAAAGAGTAAGCAAAGCTTGGGCAACTAGGCAAGAATTATACTATTATTTTCAAACAAACAAAACACCTAGTAAAACAGAAATTGTAAAAGATAAAGAAAATGATTACCTGCTAATAATGCAATATCCAGTTAGTAAGGGAGAAACCATTTTACTAAAAACTGGCATTTCTGCAACAGACGAAGAAGGTGCTCGTTTAAATTTACTTAAAGAAAATATAGCTTGGGATTTTGAGCAAATTAAAAAACAAGCTTTTGATAGTTGGGAGAAAGAATTAAGCAAGATTGAAGTAACAGAGGCTAAAAACTCCACTCCAGTGAAAGGAGAGGTTAGGGAGAAGTTATTCAATTTTTATACAGCACTTTACCACACCATGATTCATCCAAGTATAATGAACGATGTTGATGGAAGATACAAAGGCCGAGATGGAAAAATACATAAAGCAGAAGGTTTTAATTACTACACTGTTTTTAGTTTGTGGGATACACACAGGGCTTTGCATCCTTTGCTGAACATTATTGATAAAAAACGAAGCCATGATTTTGTAATTACTTTTTTAAAGCAATTTGAACAAAGTGGCAGATTACCCATGTGGGAATTGTGGAATAATGAAACCGACTGTATGATTGGTTTTCATAGTGTAAGTGTGATATTAGACGCTTATAGAAAACAAGTAATTACAAAAGATGAACTAAAACAAATTTGGCCAGCCGTAAAAGCAGAAGCCATGAGCAACCGTTTTGGCTTAGATAAGTTTAGGGAAAAAGGTTATTTAAGTGTAGAAGATGAAAGTGAAAGTGT
>JBMLOQ010000128.1:0-2952 GCA_049242885.1 Chitinophagaceae bacterium | reverse complement strand
TTTTGGTGCTTCGCAATAAAGTATATCATCAGTACAATAGGTTTTATTTATTGGCATTATTTATAACAAGTTGGATAATTCCTTTGTGTAGCATTCCTATTGGTGTAGCCAAAGAGTCTGAAAGTATTGTGCAACAAACCATAAATGTTATAGCTATTACCAATGCAAATTTTGAAGCGGACTTTGTACAACCTGCTGCCATTGTAATTTCTTGGCAAACAATAGTAAATTATACTTTTTGGGCAATTTGTACTTTATTGTTTTTAACCATGCTGTGGCGTTTTATAAAGCTATGGATAATAGTATATAAAAACAGCAATGCTAACAATAATCAAATTGTATTTAGCAAAATCGAGGGTACACCGTTTTCCTTCTTCAACTATATTTTTTGGAATCCTGCAATAGATATTACTTCCCAAGATGCTTATCAAATTTTACTACACGAGTATGAGCATGTAAAGCAAAAACACAGTATAGATAAGCTAATAGTGCAGTTAGTTTTAATTGTAGGCTGGATAAATCCAATTTTTTGGATAGCTCGTAAAGAACTGTTTTTAATTCACGAATTTATGGCCGATAAAAAGGCTGTGCAGCAAGGCAATGTTAAAGCATTGGCAAAATTACTTTTAGTAAGCAGCTATCCTACAACACAACATTTGTTTACCAATTCTTTTTTCTTTTCACCAATAAAACGTAGATTAATTATGATCACAAAAAACACCACACCACAATTTTCACATTACTTGCAAAAACTAATTGCATTACCATTAGCAGCTATAATTATTGCTTTAGTGGCATTTAAAAAAGTAGAAACTCCTAAACTTTACAACAGCTTATCAAAGCAATACACTATTGTTATTGATGCTGGGCATGGCGATGCAGACAAAGGTGCTATAGCAACTGATGGAACAACCGAAAAAGAAATTAGCCTGCAATTGGCGTTGGCAATTAAAGCAGCAAATACTAATCCTAACTTAAACATAGTACTTACAAGGGAAACTGATGTGTATAATAATGTAAAAGAAAAAGCAGCATTGGCAAATGATTTTAAACCCGATGTGTTTATAAGCTTTCATGCAAACGATGCTCCAAAAGGCAGTAAAAAATCGGGCTTTGAAATTTATGTATCTTCAAAAGAAAATGAGTTTTTAAAAGAAAGTAAATTATTGGCACAAACTATAAGCAATGTCTTGCCAAACAATATTCCTAATTTGGGAGTAAAACAAAGAAGCTTGGGCATTTATATTTTACAAGAATTGCAAGCTCCATGTGTTTTAATTGAGGCTGGTTTTTTAAGTAATTCTACCGATGTGGAATACATAAAAAACAAAACTAATCAAGAGCAATTGGTAAAACAAGTATTACTAGGCGTAGAACAGTTTTTACAAACTACTGAAAAAAATATCCAAACACTCGAAAATGAGTTTTTGCAAACATCAAATAATGCAAGAATAGAAGGTGCAACTGATGCCGAAATGGAAATTTATAAAAATTATGTACAAAAATATTTTGGTAATAGTATCGATTTAAAAAAGGCTAGCAGTTTTGGAAAAGCAAGTGAAAATTTGCCTAAACATATAAAAGATGAAATGATTAGTATATATAATAAAATGAACAAGCAACAGCAAGCTGAACAAACTATTTGTTTTAAAAAGCATCCAGGTTTTTTGCAAAAACAAGTACCTACACAATTGCAACTAAACAATTGGCTTAAACCAAATGTTTATGGTATTTGGATTGATGATAAACGTGTAAGTAATGATAAGTTGAAAAGTTATAAACCTAGTGATTTTTCTTTGTATACTGCAAGCAAATTGTCTAAAAACGCTATAAATTATCCATATCACAAAGTGCAATTGCAATTAATGACCAATGACTATTACGAAAATTATGTTAAAGAAGCACAAAAGCAAGCCAACGATTATTTAGTGATGATTAGATGGAATTCTAAAGGATAAATTATTTTTTACCTACTGCAAACCATAAATAAGCTTGCAGTAGGTATTTTTTATGTTAGTGCTCATTTAAATCTGTAAAAGTTGTTGTATATGAATCAAATTTGAGGTAAGTTATTCAATAAATAAACCCTAAACTGCATTTCCCTTATTTTTGAGGGATTTTATTTATTAGCCAATTGCTGGTAAGTAATCAAATTTTAATTCAAATTTTAATTAATATAAATATGGGTTGTGGATCTTGTGGAAGTGGAAAGCCAAATGGCTGTAAAAGCAATGGAGGCTGTAGTACTGGAGGATGTAATAGACTAAATGTGCACGATTGGTTACGTAATATGCCTTTGAGTTTTAATAATGATTGCCAAGTAGTAGAAGTAAGTTTTAAGCAAGGAAGCCGTAAAGATTATTACAGAAACACTACTGTTCAATATTTTGAGAAAGGAGATTATGTAACTGTTGAGGGTGTAAATGGTTGGGATGTTGGCAAAGTTTCACTTACAGGCGAATTGGTAAGATTGCAAATGAAGAAAAAAGGAGTGGAGGAGTTTCATCCAGAAATGAAAAAAATTCTTCGCCCAAGTACAGAAAAAGATTTAGACTTATACCATATAAATAAAGATAGAGAGCCAAGTGTACAAGCAAGAAGTAGAGAGTTTGCAAGAAATTTAGGTTTGCAAATGAAACTTAGCGAAGTAGAAATACAAGCCGATGGCAAAAAAGCAACCTTTTTTTATACTGCTGACGATAGGGTTGACTTTAGAGAGTTAATTAAGTTTTTTGCTACTGAATTTAAGGTTAAAGTAGAAATGAAACAAATTGGCATTAGGCAAGAAGCAGCTAAAGTAGGAGGGATTGGAAGTTGTGGTAGAGAACTTTGTTGTAGCACTTGGTTGCACGATTTTAAAAGTGTAAATACAACGGCTGCAAGGTATCAAAACCTAAGTATTAATCAAACCAAATTAAGCGGCCAATGTGGACGTTTAAAATGTTGTTTAAA
>JBMLOQ010000127.1:0-16284 GCA_049242885.1 Chitinophagaceae bacterium | reverse complement strand
TACTAGGACCAGATGTATCTTTAAAAGGATCACCAACTGTATCACCAGTTACTGATGCTTTATGTGGTTCAGATTTTTTGTAGAACATTTCACCATTTATTTCTACTCCTTTTTCAAAACTTTTTTTAGCATTATCCCATGCTCCACCAGCGTTGTTTTGAAACATTCCCATTAAAACCCCACTTACAGTTGCTCCTGCTAAAAATCCACCTAAAGCTTCTGGGCCAAAAACAAATCCAATTACAATTGGAGAAATTATAGCAATAGCTCCTGGCAACATCATTTTTTTAATACTAGCCTCAGTGCTAATGGCAACACATTTGTCATATTCTGGTTTTCCAGTACCTTCCATAATTCCAGGAATTGTTCTAAACTGGCGACGAACTTCTTCTACCATACTCATTGCAGCCTCACCAACAGCTCTAATGGCTAATGCAGAAAATATGAATGGTATCATTCCTCCAACAAATAAACAAGCTAGTACATCTGCTTTATAAATATCAATTCCTTTAATACCAGCAACACCCACAAAAGCAGCAAATAACGCTAAAGCAGTTAATGCAGCACTAGCAATAGCAAAGCCTTTACCACTTGCAGCTGTTGTATTTCCTACAGCATCTAATATGTCTGTTTTTTCTCTTACTTCTTTAGGTAATTCACACATTTCTGCAATACCTCCAGCATTATCTGCTATTGGACCAAAAGCATCAATAGCTAACTGCATAGCAGTTGTAGCCATCATACCTGCTGCTGCAATTGCAACACCATATAAGCCTGCAAATTCGTAACTACCATAAATACCAGCAGCCAATACTAAAGTTGGCAACAATGTACTTTCCATACCAACTGCTAAACCACCAATTACATTAGTTGCATGGCCAGTAGCTGATTGACGAATAATACTTAATACTGGTTTTTTTCCCATGGCTGTATAATACTCAGTAATAACACTCATTAAAACACCCACTGTTAAACCTACCATAATTGCACCAAAAACGCCATCTCTTGTAAATGGATAATCTCTTAAAACCATATTTTCTGGTAAAATATAATAAACCAATCCAGCACTAGCAATAGCAGTTAAAACCATACTACCCCAGTTTCCCATGTTTAAAGCTTTTTGTACTGCGTTTGTAGATGCTCCTGCAGAATCACTAATTCTTACAAAAACTGTACCTACTATACTTAACAAAATACCAACACCAGCAATTAGCATAGGTAATAAAATTGGAGCTAAACCTCCAAAATTATCACCAGCAGATGTAGTTTCTTGACCCAAAACCATAGTTGCTAAAACAGTAGCTACATAACTACCAAATAAATCAGCACCCATGCCAGCAACGTCACCAACATTATCACCTACGTTATCAGCAATTGTTGCAGGATTTCTAGGGTCATCTTCAGGAATTCCAGCTTCTACTTTACCTACTAAATCTGCACCAACGTCTGCTGCTTTTGTATATATTCCTCCTCCTACACGAGCAAATAATGCAATACTTTCAGCACCCAAGCTAAAGCCTGTAAGCACTTCAATAGTAGTCATCATGCCATGTACATCATTATCTCCAGGTGCAAAAAATTGTTTTAATATAATAAACAATCCGCCTAAACCTAAAACAGCTAAGCCACTTACTCCTAAGCCCATTACAGCTCCACCAGTAAAGGAAACATTTAATGCTTTACTTAAACTTGTTTTTGCTGCTTGGGTGGTACGTACATTAGCATTTGTGGCTGCACGCATACCAATGTATCCAGCAGCTGCACTACTTACGGCACCTAAAACAAAAGCAATTGAAATGCTCCAATGGCTATGCTCATTACTTTTGGCCATTACAGCTAGTAATATACTTACTATAACTACAAAGTATCCTAAGATTTTCCATTCTGCTTTCAAAAAAGCCATGGCACCTTCGGCAATGTAATTACTTATTTCTTTCATTTTGGCATCACCAGCATCTTGCTTAGATACCCATTGATACTTAATAAATGTGTACAATAAACCAACGATTCCCATGGCTGGTACAGCATAAAATAAAGAGTTCATATTGTTTTTTAAATTAAAATTTTAAGGGTGGCAAAAATAGGGGAACAAGGTTAAAAACAATGGAATGTTAAAATTGTAAAAGCATAAAACAAGCAATCAGAAAAATTTAATTAGTAATGCATTGATAATCAATATAAATTTCCAATTACTTAAGATTTTTTAATCAGTTGTTAAGAAAAATTGATGCTCCATTTTTTTGACACTTCAACTATTAAGCAAAATCATTCCTTTTGATAGAAGGTTTTTACTTTCCTTTGCGAAGAAAAAATCGAAATAACTCTCTTGCTGTAGGTAGTAAGAAAATCTTCGCATTTTGGATTCTAAATATTTAACAACTTCAAATGGGCACTTATCATATTGGCGAAGCAATTAAACAACTTACTCAAAAAAATAGCAGACTGGGAAATGGCTTAAAAGCTGCAAAAATTGAAGAAGTTTGGGAAGAAATTATGGGTAAAACCATCGCAAAATATACCCATAAAATAGAAATAATTCATCAAACTGTTTTTATCACTACCCATATTGGACCATTAAAAAACGAACTTTATTTACAAAAAGAACTCATTATTAAACGGTTAAACGAAGTTTATGGCATGAAGGTTGTAGAAAAAATGGTTATTCAGTAATCTTAATTATATTAGATTGTACTAAGAAACTTTCACTTTTATATGGCATTAACTATGCTTTGTATTTTTTAAAGTGCATTACAAAACTTTTTCCATAATCTTGTACAAAATTTAACAATGAAAAAAATACTAATTATCTTAAGCTTTGTTAGCACTTTTATTGGTTGTAAAAAAGATGATCCAGTAGATCCTAATTTACCCGTAACCCTTGCAAATATTGCAGGAAATTATAAAATGACTGATGTTACCATTGCAAGCACATCTTCAAGCGTTTACAGTACTTTTGTTCCTGCGTGTGAAAGAGACGACACCTATGCATTTGCTGCTAGTGGTGCTGTAATAAGAACAGATGCTGGTGCAGTTTGCTCTCCTAATACTTCGGCATCTGGCACCTTTTCCCTTACAGGAAGTACCATTACTTTTTTAGGAAGTACTTACACAGTAGAAAGTTTAACTAACACTAATTTTGTAGTTTCAAACAATATAACGTTTGGAGGTGCTACTTACAAGGCTCTTATTACATTTACAAGACAGTAAATTCAACTAAAAAGTTTTTAAAATGGGTAAAAGTTAATGACTTTTGCCCATTTTTTTTGTTATTATTTTTGCAGACAACTATCTGTAGTTTCTATTTGTTCCATACTATATTTGCCACCAAACTAAATTAATATTATGCCAAAAGATACTTCTATAAAGTCTGTACTTATTGTTGGTAGTGGACCTATAATTATTGGTCAGGCCTGCGAATTTGATTATAGTGGCACTCAAGCAGCTCGTAGCTTGAGAGAAGAAGGTATTAAAGTATATCTCATTAATAGTAATCCTGCAACTATAATGACAGACCCTATGATGGCAGATAAGGTTTTTTTATTGCCTTTAACCATAGAAAGTATTGAACAAATTTTAGAAGAAAATCAAATTGATGCTGTATTGCCAACTATGGGTGGACAAACAGCTCTTAATCTTTGTAAAGAAGCTGATGAACTTGGCATTTGGGAGAAATACAATTGCAAAATGATTGGGGTAGATGTAGCTGCTATTAATACTGCTGAAGATAGAGATTTATTTAGGCAATTAATGGTTAAAATTGGTATTAGTGTTGCCCCAAGCCATGTAGCCAATAGTTTTTTAGAAGGAAAAGAATATGCTCAACAAATTGGATTTCCTTTAGTTATTCGATCTTCTTTTACCTTAGGTGGAAGTGGTGGTGGATTTGTACATGACAAAAGCGAATTAGATGAAGCTTTAAAAAGAGGATTAGAAGCCTCTCCTATTCATGAAATTTTAGTAGAAAAAGCTGTTTTAGGTTGGAAAGAATTTGAATTGGAATTACTACGTGATAAAAACGATAATGTTGTAATTATTTGCACTGTTGAAAACCTCGACCCAATGGGTATTCATACAGGCGATAGTATTACAGTTGCTCCTGCCATGACTTTAAGTGACACCGCTTTTCAAGACATGAGAAATAAAGCTATGCTTATGATGCGTAGCCTAGGAAATTTTGCTGGAGGTTGTAACGTACAGTTTGCTTTAAACCCTGAAACAGAAGAGTTAATTGCTGTAGAAATTAACCCAAGAGTTAGTCGTAGTAGTGCATTGGCAAGTAAAGCCACAGGATATCCTATTGCAAAAATTGCAGCCAAATTGGCTATTGGTTATAGTTTAGATGAACTTAAAAATCAAATCACAGAAACCACTTCGGCTTATTTTGAACCTGCATTAGACTATGTTATTGTAAAAATACCACGCTGGAATTTCGATAAATTTAAAGGTGCCAACGACACACTAGGCTTGCAAATGAAAAGTGTAGGCGAAGTAATGGCAATTGGTAGAAGCTTTAACGAGGCTATTCAAAAAGCTTGTCAAAGCTTAGAAAACGAAGCTGTAGGTTTAGGCTATTACGGCAAAAGTTTAATGAAAAGCGATGAAATAATAGAATACATTAAAATACCAAAATGGGACAGAATTTTTAGAATAAAAGATGCCCTTATGCAAGGTGTAACTGTAAAAACAATTGCACAAGTAACAGGCATTGATAAATGGTTTTTGTATCAAATACTAAAAATTTGCAACCTAGAAAAAACCCTAGCAAACGAAACATTAGAATCGTTGAGTTTTGAACTATTAAAGGAGGTAAAACAAAACGGTTTTAGCGATGAACAAATTGCTAGAATAATTCAAACAAAATGTACAGAAGAAGAAGTGTACGAAAAAAGAAAAGCATTAGGTATTACGAGAGTATATAAAATGGTAGATACCTGTGCTGCAGAGTTTGAAGCAAAAACACCTTATTTTTATAGCACTTTTGAGTAAGTATATTCTTTGTTGATTTGAAGTATAAATAACAATAAAAAAGCCCCCAATATTGGAGGCTTTTTTTATGTATGCCAAATTTTTAAAACTACATTTTTAATATTTAAGCCATATCAAAAAAGAATTGATTAAAGTTATTTGCTTTGTTGCAAAGCTTTATCTCTATTTACTTTTTCCCAGTATTTTTTGGCCACAACTAGCATTCCAAAACTTTCACCATCTTCTTTATTTAGGTGCTTATGGTGCATTTTGTGTGCCCAACGAATTACTTTTACATACTTATTATTGCTACGGGTAAACCATTTTAAACGTTGATGTATAATTACTTCGTGTACAATAAAGTATGCCAACCCATACAAAGCAATTCCAAAACCAATAGAGGCAACCCAGTATAATTGATTTTGCAACCCAAGCATAATGCAAAGCCAACTTGGAATAGCAAAAATTAAAAAAAAAGCGTCGTTTTTTTCGAAAACATGAGGGTGTGGTTGGTGATGATCTTGGTGCAAATACCACAAAAAACCATGCATTACATATTTGTGTGTAAGCCATGTAATTCCTTCCATTATGGCAAAAGTGAGCAGCGTAATAAATATGTAAACTACAATCATAAATAAATAGATAATGCTATAAAGAAAAGCAATTGTATTATAAACAAATGCAAAGCAAAATGGTTTACTTTATTAAACCTAAACTTTCTAAGCAACAATAATAAAATGGCACTTATAACAAACCAACAAACATAATTGTAAATGGGTATTTTTTGATTAGCCCATGTCCAATATCCCAATTTCTGTGCAATAGGCTCTAGGGTATAATCCAAAATTACTGCAAGCAAAGCCCCATCAATTACCAAAGAAATTATTTGTATTTTGTTGTAATGCTGCATTTCAGGCATTTTACCTGTTTCTTTAAGCACCCTACTTTCAATCCATCTTTGAATATTATAGGTAATTACTCCACAGCAATAAATGGTTACAAACCATTGTACACCAATTAAAATAGGCACATTAAATAGCTTAAAGCCCATTGGTTTACCATAAGTGTAATTGCCAAAAAGCAAACCTGTATTTACTCCAATAACTTCTACTAAAAATCCAACAGCAAAACTAGTTGCTACAAAATACCAAAAATGTTTGTTATTATCCTCATTGGTATAAATCAACAAAACAGCCATCAAAACAAGGTTAAACCAAGTTGTTTGTATAAACCAACTTTTGTAGGGTGTGAATGCAATACCAATAAATCCACTTACATGAAACAGTAAAGCTATAAAAATAGCCAAGTTTTTCTTGGATTGGTAATTACGCATACTCCTTTAAAACGAAATGAAAGTGTTTTTATTGCTCAAAATGTAAGCTAAACATGATCATTCTTGTTTGCAGAGAACTAAAAACAGCAGAATATTTATTACTAGGTTCTCTATCTAAGATGTTATTAAAACCATAGCTAATTTTAAGTTCTGGAGATAAGGTAAAATATCTCATATAAATATTAAATCCAATAGCAGCTTCCGCTCCATAATCATATTTAGCTAACTTAATATAATTATCTTTTAATCGTTCGGCACTATTAGCACTTAAATCCACATCAAATTTTGCACCCAAGAGCAAATAAGTTCTAAAATTGTTTATTCTATCACTATTAAACTTAAAACTCAATGGAAACGAAAGTAAGGTAGTTGGCAAAGTTTGGTTGATGGCTTCTTCATTTAAACCAGCTTTTAAGGTGTAGCTAAATCGTCTTGCACCTCCTAAAATAAGTTGAGGATTAAATTTAAGTTCAAAATAATCGTTAATTTTTGCAGTAGCGTGCAAACCCAATGCAATTCCTCGAGAAGCTAAGGGTTCTGCAACTAAAATACTATCGTCTTGCAAAAATTTATTACTTTTTTGAGTAGCCAAAAAAGCTGTATTATAGCCTAATGTAAGTCCAAAATAGTAAGGCACGTCATCACGTTCAACTCTATGGATGTCATTGCCTTGAGCAAATATTTTGCCACTTAGCACAATAAAAAAAATGGTAAACAGGATTACTTGCTTCCGCAATAAATGGTACATATGCCTAAACTAAGTTTTTTAAAATACGTTTGTGTAAATCCTATTTCATTCAATATATTTATAAATTCTTTTCCTTCTGGAAAGGCTTTTACGCTTTTGTTTAAATATGCATAAGCCTCTTTATTATTTGCAAACAAACTTCCAACTTTTGGGGCAACTACGTTCATATAAAAACTATATAACTGTTTAAACCCAAATGTCTTTGGTTTCGAAAATTCTAAAACTACCAATTTACCTCCAGGTTGCAAAACTCTGTAAATTTCTGTTAAGCCTTTGTTTAAATTTTCAAAGTTTCTTACACCAAATGTAACAGTAACTGCATCAAAAGTATTGGTGTTAAACTCTAAATGTTCACTATCGCCATTAAAAATTTTGATTTTTTCTTCGAGGTTAGCTTCCTTAATTTTTTTTCTTCCCACACTAAGCATTTCGTTACTAATATCAACTCCAATAATTTCCTTACATTTTAATTGGTTATGTATTAGCAATGCCATATCTGCAGTACCTGTAGCAACATCTAAAAGTAATTGAGGCTTTAAAGCTTCGAGCTCTTTGATGGCTTTTTTTCTCCAACCAATATCAATACCTACACTAAGCAATCTATTTACTTTATCATAAGTAGGAGCAATATTGTTAAACATTTGTGCTACCTGCTCTTTTTTTGCTAAGTTGCTATCTTTATTGGGTACAACTGTATCGTGGTTATACAAGTTTTGCATGGTGCAAAAGTATTATTTTAGTTAAAACAAAAAGATTCACTAAAAGTTTTCTTATATAGATTTTTGAAAAAATTAAGTTGAAATAAAAAATTCCCTCCAATACCTAATCAAAAGGGATAAGAGGGAATTATAAAAAAGTTTTTACAGTGAGATTATGCTTCTGTATTGTCTTCTGTTGCAGGAGCAGCTTCTTCAGCAGCAGGTGCAGCAGCTTCAACTTTTTTCACAATTGGCATTTGGCGTTTAGCAGCTTTAGCTTTTTTGTGCTCTTCAGCTCTACGTTCAATGTTTGCTTCATGCTCAACATGCCATTTTTGAAATTTCTCCATTGCAGTTGCATCATCAAACAAGCCCATTTTTACACCACGTAAAAGGTGTTTCAAAAACAATACCCCCTTAAACGATAAAATTCTACGAACTGTATCGGTAGGTTGAGCTCCTTTATGTAACCATTCTAAAGATTTCTGACGATCTAGTTGAATAGTTGCAGGAACTGTTAAAGGATTGTAAGTACCAAGCTTTTGGATAAATTTTCCATCGCGAGGTGCACGAGAGTCGGCCACTACTATAAAGTAGAAAGGACGTTTTTTACTTCCGTGTCTTTGTAAACGGATTTTTGTTGCCATTTAAATAAAAATTTGAGGCGTGAATAAATAAATTTGGACTGCGAATATAGTGGCTTACTTAATTCATCAAAAAAAAATATAAAAACATTATTTTTTAGTGTTCAATTTAATATAAAAATTCAAGTCGCTAACTTTTATATTTGCACACTTTTCTTTTGTACAATATTCAAAATTGTATTGTAAAAAAGAAGAATTCATTAAAAAATAAATGTTTTCTTGCTACTCCCTTTTTGAGTTTTAGGAAAAATAGAAATTAAAATATGTTTCAAAATTTACAAGAGCGTTTAGAAACCGCCTTCAAAAATCTTAAAGGTCAAGGACGTATAAACGACCTAAATGTTGCCAACACAGTAAAAGATATTAGAAAAGCATTACTAGATGCCGATGTAAACTTTAAAATTGCTAAGGAATTTACCGATAAAGTTAAAGAAAAAGCCCTTGGCGAAAAGGTTATAAATGCTATAAGCCCTAGTCAATTGATGGTTAAAATTGTGCAAGACGAACTAACCCAGCTTATGGGAGGCGAAGCAGCACCTTTTAACATTACAGGAAACCCCGCTGTTATTTTAATTGCAGGCTTACAAGGTAGTGGTAAAACTACTTTTACAGGAAAACTTGCTACCTATTTAAAAACACAAAAAGGCAAAAGCCCATTAGTGGTTGCAGCAGACATTTACAGACCAGCCGCTATTGACCAATTAACTGTTTTAGCAGAACAAATTGGTGTTGATATTTATAAAGAACCCGATACTAAAGATGCTGTACTTATTGCACAAAATGCCATAAAACATGCAAAATCTACCAACAAAAATGTTGTAATTATTGATACTGCAGGAAGGCTTGCTGTAGATGAAATAATGATGACAGAAGTTGCCAACATAAAAGCAGCAATAAACCCTACAGAAATTTTATTTGTAGTTGATAGCATGACAGGGCAAGATGCTGTAAACACAGCAAAAGCTTTTAATGATAGGCTCGATTTTACAGGTGTAGTGCTTACAAAATTAGATGGTGATACCAGAGGTGGTGCAGCCATTAGTATTAAATACACTGTAGATAAACCCATAAAGTTTATGAGTAGTGGTGAAAAGATGGATACTTTAGACATCTTTTACCCAGAGCGTATGGCCCAAAGAATTTTGGGCATGGGAGATATTACTAGCTTAGTTGAAAAAGCACAACTCCAATTTGACGAGGTAGAAGCTAAAAGACTAGAAAAGAAAATCAAAAAAAATCAATTCGATTTCCAAGATTTTTTAGACCAGTTACAGCAAATAAAAAAAATGGGAAACCTTAAAGATTTAATGGGCATGATTCCTGGGGTTGGAAAAGCAATTAAAGATGTAGATGTAAGCAACGATAGCTTTAAAGGAATTGAAGCTATTATTCATAGTATGACTCCAGCAGAGCGAAGCAATCCAGATTTATTAAACCCTAGCCGTAAACAAAGGATTGCCAATGGAAGTGGTAAAAAAATGGAAGAAGTAAACGCCTTTATTAAGCAATTTGAGCAAATGAAGCAAATGATGAAAATGATGAACAATATGCCTATGGGCGGTTTTCCAGGAATGAAAGGGATGAGAAGATAAAAGCTTGTTTCATAAAAAATATTTTGACACAAATATCAGGCACCCCTACATTTGCCACACTCAATTACTAAATGAGTTGTGTCATGGATATTTAGTTTTAAGAAATCAACACTTGGTTTCTACATTTATTACAACATTTTTTGCATAGCCTAATTGCTATGTACCTCCTTATTTAATAATAAAACTAATTATTTATGACTAGTCATATCAACACTTCATTTATATCCAAACTTTTTACACTTTTAAAAGAAAGTTTTAGTAATCAAGAACGAGATTACACAACTGGTAGTTTACGTAAAGCCATTTTTTTATTAGCAATTCCCATGATGGCAGAAATGGTAATGGAAAGCATTTTTGCCATTGTAGATATTGTATTTGTAAGCAAACTAGGCAGTGCAGCAACAGCCACAGTAGGCCTCACAGAAGGCATGCTTACTATAGTTTACTCCTTAGCATTTGGTATTGGCATGAGTGGTACAGCCATTATTGCACGTAGAATTGGAGAAAAAAATCCACTAGCAGCCTCAAAAGTTGCAGCACAAACTTTGCTTATTGGTTTTACTTGTAGTGCTATTATTTCTGTATTAGGTCTTTTATTCTCTGAAAATTTACTAGCATTTATGGGTGCTAGTGCAAGCACTATTGCATATGGTAAAACATATACCCAAATTTTATTTATTGGCAACATTGTAATCCTATCAATTCATTTACTAAATGGTATTTTTAGAGGTGCTGGTAATGCTGCCATTGCCATGAGAAGTTTACTTTTAGCCAATGTTTTAAACATAATTCTTTGTCCTATTTGTATACATTTTTGGGGACTCACAGGAGCTGCAATTGCAACAACTGCAGGCCGTGGCGTAGGGGTTTTGTATCAATTATACAATTTACAAAAGGGCAATGGCCAGCTAACTTTAAAACTTAGCATGTTTAAACCAAACTCTAGCTTATTAAAAAGCATTGGAGCTTTAAGCATTACTAACACGTTACAATTTATTATAGCTTCTGCAAGTTGGGCTGCAATGGTAAGAATTGTAAGTGCTAGTGGCGAAAGTGCTGTAGCTGGTTATACAATTGCCATTAGATTACTAATATTTTTTATAATGCCAGCATTTGGATTAAGCAATGCAGCAGCAACATTAGTGGGACAAAATTTAGGTGCCAATAATCCCCAACGTGCCCAAGAAAGTGTTTTTAAAGTAGCCAAATACAATGCCATTTTTATGCTCTTGGTAACCATACTATTTTTTGTATTTGGAGATTTTTTTGTAGGATTAATAAACCACGATGCTGCTGTAAAAGCAACTGGCACCTTAACCTTACAAATTATAAGTACTGGCTACATTTTTTATGGCGTTGGAATGGTATTAATGAATGCTTTTAATGGAAGTGGCGATAGCAAAACACCTACCAAAGTTAACTTTGTTTGTTATTGGCTTATACAAATTCCGCTTGGATACTTTTTAGCTTTTTATTGTAAATTAAATGTTACTGGTGTTTGTATTTCAATTGTTGGTATTGAAATACTAATTACTATAATTTATTTTATTCTTTTTAAGAAAGGTAACTGGAAGCTAACTAAGGTGTAAAAAATAAAGCCTCCCCCAAACCCTGTATGCACTAACCCCTAGGAGAGACTTTAAAATGTAATCATTCGCATCTTTATTTTAAAACCCCTTGAAAAATCAAGGGGTTTGTCATAAAAGGATTGAAATTTTTCCTTTCATTAGGGATACTGGATTGGATAAAAACGGGTTTTTTTATTGAGCCCTATCTTTTAAACTGTACGCAAAATGCAACTTTTTATTGTGTTAAAAAAAGGTTTTTTTCCCTTTTTTTTACGGAAAAAACACCACATAAAACCACGTATATTTTAACGTGGTTTTTCCCCTATTCTTTAGGGAAAAACCACATTGTTATTCACATGTTAGTAATAACGGCTTCCAAAACACACTGCAATTCCACAAAAACATGTAAAAAAAAGTAAATACAATAAAAAAATCAAAGAGTCGTTTTTGTATTTGGATTTAAAATTCATGAAACCATAAAAACAAAAAAATGACAATCGAGCAAAAAAAACCTGTAGGTAAATTTTTACTTACGCACGAAGTAGAAAACTTAATAAGCAATTACAAACAACAACGCTGGGCTACAAACTCTGAAAAAATTGGAAGAGCAGATACTTTAAACATTTGGTGGACAATTGATGAGCTAGAAAACTTTTTAGCAGTTGCCAAGGAAAACCAAGCCGATGGTGTAAAATTTTGTTTTGGTGTTTATGATGCCGAAAACAAAAAAGCAGGGCAACAAACCATTGCTATGGTTGCTACTCAAGAAGTAGAAACAGAAAATGGCACAGCACATAAAAATGTGTACAAACAAACACCTTATGGTAAAAATATTGTTGCTTATAATGGAGGAAAAACTTTTCCTCCAAGAGAAGAAAATGGTATTACTTTTGATCCATACGAATTAGGTATTACAATAGTAGAAACTGCTGATAAAAATATGATTGTTGTATAATTAGCACCCCCTTATTTTAGGTAAAAGCCTTGTTTTATAAAACAAGGCTTTTATTTTTGGAAGGATGTTGAACGATAATCTTTGGTATGCTATTTATACTGCTTTAGGACTTAGTGCTTTAAGCAGTGGTATTTTAGCAATTCAAAAAAAAGAATATCGCTATTTTGGGTTGTTTTCTTTACTGTGCATTTATATAATTTGGCATGAAGCGTATTCTTAAATTTTATTAAAAAGAAAAGAAAGAATACAATGGCTTTACAATATTGAAGTTGTTATCGAGTTTACTACTTTACTAATTATACAAGCTATAATTTGTAAACAAAAAATCATTAAACAAATAATTTTTGTAGTAGCAACAGTATTCGTTTTATTCAGCATTTATAGGTACGTATGTGTAGAAAGCCTAAAAAAAAGAGAATTTATTGTTTACAGTTCGGGAGTAATCGCAACAATTTTATGTTGCTTTTACAGCTTAACTCAAATATTACTTGGATTAAAAGATGTACCACTACAAAAACAACCCAACCTTTTATTTACCATTGCAATAGTATTTTTTCATGGAACTACTTTTATTTTACATTCAAGTTATTCTTTGTTAATAGGGCTACCAAGTGCTTTTTTAAACAACATCACCACCTTTTTATATATTTCATATGCTTTAACTTACTTTATACATACTTGGGCATTTTGTACACAAATAGATTTTTACAAACTGCACCCAAAAAGGTGGTTTTAAAAATATTTTAAAACACAAAAAGTACCATTTAAGTAAAAAACATAGGAATTGTGCTTTGCAAATTGTTATATTGCAATTCAATTCTGTAAATCATTATTATGCCTAGTAATAGTTCAGAAATTATAACAGTTGTATCAATAGGTATTATGTTGGCTCTTTTTTTTGTTTTATTTATTATAATACTTATGGTTATGTATCAAAAAAGGCAGAATGCTTTTAAAAGAGAAATTTCTTTTATGAAAAAAGATTATGACCTTCAACTCAATAAAACACAAATTGATGCACAAGAAAATATTTTAAGTGAAATTTCGCAAAAGCTACATCACGAGGTAAAAAACAACATAGATGCTGTAACCTTACAAATAAAAAATATAGCTTATAAAATTCAAAGCAACACAACCACACTAACCCATGTAAAACAAGAGTTAGAAAATATTGCTTCTCAAAACGATTTTGTAAAACAGCAAGTAAGGCTTACCTCGCACAGCTTAATGCCAGAACGTATTGAACAAATTGGCTTAATGGGTGCTATTGAAAATGAAATTATTAAGTTTGAAAAATCGAGTAGTATAGAAATTATTTTAGATGTTGACCGTTCTGTAAACTACAACTTAGATCAAAAAGAAAGCATCTTAGTATTTAGACTTTTGCAAGAAACCCTTTCAAATATTTTAAATCATGCTAATGCCACTACTGTAAAAGTGCTAATTGGGGTGGAAAAAAACATGTTTTTTTTAACGATAGAAGATGATGGTGTGGGTTTTAATGTAAACGAAAAAAGAAAAAGTAAAAGTTCAGGAATTGGAATAATTGATTTAAAACGAAGAGCAGATTATATAAATGCTATTTATTCAATAAACAGCAAACCCGGATTTGGTAGCACCTCAGACCTTAGACTTCCTATTAAAACAAACAATTTAATCGCAATCTAAAAACAAATGAGTAAACCAATAACCGTTTTATTAATTGATGATCATGTAATTGTACGTAAAGCATTAGTAGGAATAGTAAATTCTTTTCCAGGATTCACCGTTATTGGGGATGTAGATGGTTATAATGAGCTTGTAGAATTTTTAGAACAACATGTACCACCAGATATACTTTTGCTAGACATTCAAATGCCCATTAAAAACGGATTTGAAGTTGCTGAATGGATGCGAATTGCCTACCCTACAGTAAAAATGCTAGCACTATCGAGTGAAGCAGAAAATGATACTATTGCAAAAATTATTCGAAAAGGGGCTTTAGGGTATGTACACAAAAGTGCAGGACCCGAAGAGGTTTTAAAAGGTTTACAAACTGTAATTACTGGCAATATGTATTTATCGCAAAAAGATTTAAATACTTTCACCCAATCGCTTCAAAGTGATAACTTTTATGCTACCGAAAATTTATACTTAACACCACGCGAAAAAGAATATTTAAAACACTTGTGTAGCTCTAAAACTATTAAAGAAATTGGTGTTGAAATGAATTTACATGTAAGAACTTTAGAAGATATTAAAGATGGAATTGCTGCAAAAATTAATGTTCACACAAGGCAAGAAATGGTAATGTTTGCTGTAAAAAATGGCTATACTTAAGCCTCTTCTTCTATAATTTTTTCTACACAAATTAAATCTACAATATCAAATTGCATAGGCAACATACCTATTTGCACAACTGCCTTTTTTCCTCTTATTTCTAGCACTTCTCCAACCTGATAATTTTTTTTGCTTTTTACCAAAACACCAACTTCAATTTTTGCATTTAACTCGTTGAATTTTGAATTTACTTTTTTGGCCAATTTGTTTACAACAATAGTTTCGTTTTTCTTGAAAATCAAATTTTCTAAATTCTTAATCACCTCTTTTTTATCTGTAGCTTTTTTATAATCTAATACAATTTGTTTTAGTTTTCGCTCTAAATCTTTAAGCTCAGCAATTCTTGTTTCTGTATGTTTGTTTTGGTGCTTTAAAAGTTCAACCTGTTGTTTGTGTTTTTCTTTATTAATAACAACTTCCATTTCTTTCTGCAACTTTTCATTTTGTTTTACAAGTTGATGTAATTGGGTTTTATCCTTATCAATTTTTTGTAAATTCTGCTCTGTGTTATTTAAAAGTTTATCAAGTTTAAAATGATCTTCATCAACTAAATTTCTAGCTTTTGTTATCAAATGTTTTGGCAAGCCAATTCGTTCGGCTATAGCAAAAGTGTAACTGCTGCCGGGTTTACCAATCATTAATTTATATAGTGGCAACAATTTTTTTTCATCAAAAGCCATAGCTGCATTTACAATGCCTTGTGTATGATTTGCCATTACTTTTAGATTTAGGTAATGAGTAGTTACAATACCCATAGCATGCTTATGCCCTAGTTCTTCCATAATTACTTCAGCAAAAGCACCACCTAAATTTGGGTCACTTCCACTACCTAACTCATCAATAAAAAACAAAGTTTTACCGTTTGCATTTTCCAAAAAATGTTTCATGTGCAGCAAATGAGAACTGTAGGTACTGAGTTCAAATTCTAAACTTTGTGTATCGCCAATATGTATAAAAAGTTGTTTAAAAATACCCATTTGAGAAGTGGGCTGCACAGGCACAAGTAAACCACTTTGCATCATTAACTGATTGAGTCCAATGGTTTTCATTGTTACAGTTTTGCCACCAGCATTAGGGCCACTTATAACAACAATTCTTCCTTTTTCGTTTAATAAAATAGTTACTGGAATTGTAGGTTTATTGGTTTGCTTGTTGTACAAATACAATAAAGGATGGTAAGCTTCTTTTAAATCGATGATAGCTTTATCAACCACATTGGGCATGTGTGCATTCATCGCAATAGAAAGCTTGGCTTTTGCTTGGATAAAATCTAATAATCCAATAACTTGTAAATAATCTTTTAGCAAACTAGCATAAATACTAAGCTTTTTGGTAAGTTCCCTTAATATTTTCTGAACTTCCTTTGTTTCTTCATATTCTAAACTATATACAGCATTGTTAAGTTCTATGGTTTCTTCTGGTTCAATAAATGCTGTTTTTCTACTATCACTTTCTCCATGAA
>JBMLOQ010000126.1:38305-41020 GCA_049242885.1 Chitinophagaceae bacterium | reverse complement strand
TTCTTCCCCACTCAGCAAGGCTCATATCAGCCACTTTGTAAGGCAACGAAAAATCGATTGTTTGTGTTAAAGTTGACATATTTAATAATTTTGGCAAAAATAGATTTATTAGAATGATATTCTACAATTAAATTTTAATAAAGAATAATTAGCAACTAAATTTACATTTTACATAAATTATATTCTTTTTAAATGATTTTGAATTTGAATAAAAGAATAAACAACTAAACTCAATCTTTAGTATTAACGTATCTAAAGTTAGTTTTCTAGGTTTAAATACTCGGTTCTACATGTATTAAAACATGCCCCAATTGAGGCAATTTGTTTCGTAAGGTGTCTTTTAATACATGGGCAATTTCGTGGCCATCTTTTACCGTTATTGTAGCATTAACTATGGCATGTAAATCTACATGATATATCATTCCTGATTTTCTTATAAAACATTTTTCTGTACTGACTACGCCATCAACAGTTTTAGAAATTTCTCTTATTTCATCAATTAAATCATCATACACATGCTCGTCCATTACTTCGCTAAGTGCAGGTCGAAAAATTAAATAACTGTTATAAAAAATAAATCCCGAAGCAAAAAGAGCAGCCCAATCGTCGGCAGTTTCATAACCTTTTCCAAAATACAGGGCTATTGATATACCAATTAATGCTGCTATTGAGGTAATAGCATCACTCCTATGATGCCAAGCATCTGCTTTTAAAGCTGAGCTTTTAATTTCTTTTGCTTTTTTCATTACCATTTGAAAAGAAATTTCTTTCCAAATAATCAAAGGAATAAGAATAAAGAGAGTCCAAACTTTTGGTAACTCATGTGGTGTGTTAATATTTTGAATACTCACATAGGCAATAATGGTAGCTGATGTAATTAAAAAACCAACTACTAAAAACGTAATCAAAGGTTCTGCTTTTCCATGTCCATAAGGATGATTATCGTCTGCTGGCTTGTTTGCATATTTTAGTCCAAACAAAACCAATAACGACGAAAAAATATCTGTTGTAGATTCTAAGGCATCGGCAATTAGTGCATAGGAATTTCCAGCAAAACCAGCAATGGCTTTAATTGCAGCCAACACAGCATTACTAGCTATGCTCCAATAAGTTACATTAATTGCAGATTGTTGAGGTGATTTTGACATTATATAGAAAACACTTAATTATGTAATTAAACCAATTAAGCAAAGCTATACATTACGCAATGATAATTTCATTTTTAGAATGAATACCTTTGTTTACATCACTTATATTATTCAAAGTAGTTTGTGCAATTTGTGTTAATGCCTCTTTTGTAAGAAAAGCCTGATGGGCTGTAACTAATACATTTGGAAATGTAAGCAACCTACTTATATCATCATCTAAAATTAATTGATCAGATAAATCTTTGAAAAACAAATCTTGTTCTTGCTCGTACACATCAATTCCTAAATAGGCAATTTTTCCTTTTTTTAATGCTGTAATAGTATCTTTTGTGTTTATCAATCCACCTCTACTGGTATTAATTAACATTACACCATCTTTCATTTTTTCAAATGACTCCTTATTAATAAGATGAAGTGTTTGAGGAGTTAAAGGACAATGCAATGAAACAATATCTGAACAAGAAAGCAAATCATCTAAACTCAAATATTCTACACCAAGTTTTTCTAAAGCGTCGGATTTTACAATATCATAAGCAACTACTTTGCATCCAAATCCTAACATGATTTTAGAAAAAGTAATTCCAATTTTGCCTGTACCAATTACACCAATAGTTTTCCCAAAAAGATTAAAACCTGTAAGATTTTCTAACGAAAAATTACCTTCTCTTACTCTATTGTATGCTTTATGCGTTTTCCTATTCAAGGTTAAAATCAAAGCCACCGTATGCTCTGCCACAGCTTCTGGCGAATAGGCTGGCACTCTTACAACTTTAATTCCTTTTACTACACATGCTTGTATATTAACATTGTTAAATCCTGCACATCGTAATGCAATTAATTTAACCCCATTTGAGTGTAATGATTCAACTACTTGCTCATCTATTTTATCATTTACAAAAGCACAAATAGCGTCAAAACCTTTTGTAAGATTTACAGTACTTGAATTTAAAGCAACTTCAAAGAAAATTATTTCAAAACCCATAGGTTTATTGTAGGTTTCAAAATACTGTTTGTCGTATGTTTTTGTGCTAAAGAAGGCTATTTTCATTTTATGTTTTGTTTAATTGTTGTATTAATTCTTGTTTACTTACCACACCACTTTTACGCCAAAGTATTTTACCATTTTTAAACAACATTAAGGTTGGTACACCTTGTATTTGATATTGACTGGCTGTAGTTGGATTTTTATCAACATCAATTTTAATAATGCTAGCTGTTTCGCCAACCTCGTCTTTAACTTGTTTTAAAATAGGAGCCATCATTTTACAGGGGCCACACCATTCGGCAAAAAAGTCTACTAATACAGGTTTATCTTGATTGATGATTTCTATAAATGTCATAATTTTTTTATTTTACTTCTTCAAAACTTGTATCAGTTGATTGCTGAATTTTATTTCTTGGAGATACAACATTACACCCACCAACTCCACAACAAGCTGTATTAAAAATAGCCATTAGACTAAATAACAATCCAGCAATTCCAAACATCACATCTTTTACTACAAAAGCTTGCACTATGATGATGATGCCTAATACTAAACGTAGTATTCTAAAAAAATTCCAATTT
>JBMLOQ010000126.1:16003-38205 GCA_049242885.1 Chitinophagaceae bacterium | reverse complement strand
TGCAAAGGCTTTTGAAAGTGCTTCTTGCTCGCTAACATTTACTTGAATAACTGAATGCAGCTGCTTTAAACTATCTATTGTAGGTTGCATTTTCTTACATGGAGGACACCAAGTTGCTCCAAAATCTACAAACACTTCATCAAACTTTAACAAATCTGCTTTAAAATTTTCTATACTTATTTGAGCAACTTCTATGCCCTTTTCTATTGGCAAACTAGCTTGTTTCCATTTATTAATTCCGCCTTGTAAATTGTACACTTTTTTAAAACCATTATTGTAAAGCCATTGCATAGCACTATTGCTTCTTACACCACTTAAACAATACACTAATACAGTTTTTTGTTTATCTAAAGCTTTTGTTCTTTTAGCAAATTCTGCCTCATTACTCCAATCGGCTTGCAAAGCATTTGCCAAATGACCAGCATTATACTCTTCAATACTTCTTACATCTAATAACTGTGTTTCAGCATTCTTAAGCTCTTGTTCAAAAGCAGCAGTGTTAATACTTTGAGTAGAAGCATCATTACTACAGGCCACAATGCTAATAATAAATAAAGCCGAAATACTTTTCTTAAAAATATTCATGTTGAACTATTTTACTTTACATGTATTTATACCTAATAAGGTGTATAAGGGGCAAAAACTAATAATACTTGTAAGTGTGAAGATAGCTGCTGCAACTACAGCAACCAAAGCAAATGTACCAGTTATTGTATTAGTAAAATACAAAACAGCCAAAACAACTGCAACTACTAAACGTATGGCTTTATCTAAGCCTCCCATGTTTTTTTTCATAAATTTTATTTTTAATTGTTAAGAATCTTATTATTTAAACTTATCCATCCACCACCATTAAACACATTGGTGTATCCATTTGATGATAGAATACTTTTGGCTACACTACTTCTCATACCACTTGCACAGCAAGTAATTATGGTTTTGCTTTTACTAGGAAGTTTTTGCAAATTATAACTTAAACTGTCTACAGGAATATTGATTGCATTCTTAATATGGCCACTAGCAAATTCTGCACTACTTCTTACATCAACTATAATAGCACCTTCTTTTACTAAGGCTGCAAAATTTTGTTTTGCACCAAAGCCAAACAAAGCTTTTAACTTATGTAACATTATTTAATGTTTTTTATAGTTTTGAAAAATACTTAATAGCAAGCCACCCATTACTGCACCATAAATTGTAGAATTTATTGGCTTTGAAGTTATTGCACATGAACCAGAATTACACCCTACAATCTTCCAATACATGAATCCTGCTAAAGCACCAATTGCAACGCCTGTAATAGTTATAACATTCTTTTTAATTAAAGCAACCATATTAATTTTTATTTAAATTACATTCAAAATTTGAAATAGGAATACTTGTTTTTGAAATTTCATTAAACCCTCCAATTACATCTTTGAAGTTATCATAACCTCTAGCTTTTAAAATACTTGCTGCTATCATACTTCTATAACCAGCAGCACAATGTAGTATAAATGGTTTAGATTTTGGAAATTGATGCAAATTGCTGTTGATAAAATCTAAAGGTATGTTTATAGCATCAATTACATGATGAGCATTGTACTCAGCCTCTTTTCTTACATCAATAACTATAGGTTTCTCTATGGCATTCAATGCTTCAAACTCAATACTAGATATTCTATCAACTATGTCAACTTCAAAGCCATCTTGTTTCCATGATTGAATACCACCATTTAAAAAGCCCAAAACATTATCGTAACCTACTCTTGCTAATCTTGTAACAACTTCTTCTTGTTTTCCTTCATCAACCACTAACAAAATTGGTTGATTAATATCTAGTATTAATGAACCAACCCACGGTGCAAACTGACCATTTAATCCTATATTAATACTATTTGGAATAAATCCTTTACTAAAGTCTGTGGCATCCCTTGTATCTAAAATCAAAGCATTTGATTCGCTAGCAATGGCTTCAAACTCCATTGAATTTAAAGGTTTCAAAGCATTGAGGTAAACCTGACTAATGCTTTGCGAGCCATTTTTATTTAAAGCAGCATTTAAAGGAAAATATGCTGGCGGTGGCAACAAACCATCCAAAACTTCTGTTACAAATTCTGCTTCAGACATATCATGTCTTAGTGCATAATTACGCTGCTTTTGTTCACCAATTGTAGAAATAGTTTCGTTACTCATTTTTTTGCCACAGGCACTTCCTGCTCCATGACCAGGATAAACAATTACATCATCTGCAAGAACCATGATTTTATTTCTTAAAGAACTAAATAACAATTCAGCTAACTGTTCTTTAGTAAGATTAGCAGCTTTTTGTGCAAGGTCTGGTCTGCCTACATCGCCAATAAACAAAGTATCTCCTGTAAAAACTGCAACATCTTTATCAGCTTCATTTTTTAATAAAAAACAACTGCTTTCCATAGTGTGTCCTGGTGTATGCAGTACTTTTAGGCTAATTTTTCCTAATGGCAGTACTTCATAATCTTTTGCAACATGAGCTTCAAAACCAGGCAAAGCAGTTGGTCCATAAACAATGGTTGCACCAGTTGCTTTTGCAAGGTCTAAATGCCCACTCACAAAATCAGCATGAAAATGAGTTTCTAAAATGTATTTTATAGTTACACCATCTTTAGCAGCTCTGTCTAAATAAGGTTGTATTTCTCTTAAAGGATCAACAATTGCTGCTTCACCATTAGAGGTTATGTAGTAAGCACCATGTGCTAGGCAACCTGTATATATTTGTTCTATTTGCATAATATTATTATTGAAATGCAAAAATGAAGAACAATATTTGTTTAAAATGTGACAAAAATCACATTACTAGATGATTTTTATGTACTTAATGTTAAATAACCATTTCTATTGCATTTCTATGCAACTTCACAAAGCCTCTTTGCTCCATTTTTTTTAGAAGTCGAGAAATCACTTCTCTTGATGTATTTAAATCTGCGGCAATTTCTTGATGTGAAGCATTAATAATATTAGTTCCGCTAGTTTTTGCATTTCGTTTTAAATAAAATTCTAATCGTTCATCCAAACTTCTAAAAGCAATTTGATCAATAACTTGTAATACTTCATCAAATCTTTGCTGGTAAGTTTCTATTACAAATGTATACCAACTTTTATGCTCTGTAGCCCATGTACTCATTGCTTGCAATGGAATTAATAAAACTTCAGCATCCTCTGTAACAGTAGCTAATATTTCACTTGTTTCTTGTTTTGTGGCACATATCATGCTTATGGCACATGCCTGCCCAGGTAATAAGTAATATAACAAAAATTCATTACCATCCTCATCTTCTCTATACACTTTTACTTTCCCTTTAAGTACAAGTATGGTTGAGCGTATGTATTGTTTACTTTTTATTAAATCACTTCCTTGTTTATAGTGCTTTAACAAAGCTACAGATTCAATAGCTGTGATTAATTCTTCAGAAAAAATAGGGAAAATCAATTCTAATGAGCTCTTAATATCCATGATTTAAGTAAATAGTTATAATAAACAAAAAAACATGATTAAAATCATATTTCAAGCTATTGTTTATCATTTTTAATAGTTGGAGTTTAAAACATTTTTGCACTATAATAATTAATTATGTGTGCAACAGTAAACAAGTATGAATTTAAAATTAATAAGCTACAACAAATCATTTATCCACAGATAGTAGATGCTATTGAAGAAAGTTTATGTTACATAAATGTTTACAACTATGATGGTTTAGAAGAAAACCTAAACAAACTGCAAGAAGAATTTTTAAGCCTAATTCATATTGAAAATAAACTAGTATTTCCTGTTGTAATTTCTGTATTTAAAGAAAACTATGACTTTACTTTTTTTCCTAACACACAAGAAATTATACAACTCACAGCTTGCAAGGAAACTAAAGTAAACACTTATCTATACAATATAAAACAAATTGTAGAGATTGATGAAACTAATATAAAAAATGACTTTGAAGCTCAATTAAAAAAACTGTTTCACTTATTTGAACTAAGTTATCTACCATCAAAAAAAAGATGGAATGCTATGCTTCAAATGCTTTCTCCAAAAGCAATACAATGCAACAATAGAGACAATGGAATGTGTAAATGTGATAGCAAAAAAAACAACCACCAGCAACATCACCATCACCATACAGAAAAGTAAAAGCATCACGATAAATAATTTTTATATAAAAAATGTCATCCCCTTTAAACATAAAAAAAGAAATTAAAAACTGCTATCATTGTGGCACTTCAATAAACAATAAAGCAATTGAAGCACATAATGAAAACTTTTGTTGTGAAGGCTGTAAAACAGTATTTGAAATACTACAAGGCAATAACTTATGTAATTACTACAACTTAAATATCCATCCAGGATTAAGTCAAAAACAAATTAATCACAAAACGAAATTTGAATACCTAGATAATAATGAGATTGTTGAAAAACTAATTAAATTTATCAACAACCACGAAGTACATATACAACTATACTTACCCCAAATGCATTGTAGCAGCTGCGTTTGGCTTTTAGAACAATTACACAACATTAACAATGGAATTGAAAGTTGTACAGTTAACTTTATTAATAAAGAAGTATATATAATTTTTCACAATAACAAAACTACCTTAAGAAAAATAGTTGAAACTTTAGCTAGCATTGGGTACGAACCCCACATAAACTTAAATAATCTTAAAAAGAGTAACTCTACACCTAATCATAAAAAAAGAATTTTAAAAATTGGCATAGCAGGTTTTTGCTTTGCCAATATAATGATGTTAAGTTTTCCTGACTATTTAGCTGGAACTTATATAATTGAACCTATTATTCAAAAAGGGTTACAGCTAATAGCTATTATACTTTCAATACCAGTAATACTTTACGCAGCTCAAGAGTTTTTCATTAGTGCATACATTGGGCTAAAAAACAAATTCTTAAATATAGATGCACCAGTAGCATTAGCTATTGCTATAACTTTTGGCAGAAGTATCTACGAAATTTCAACTAGCCAAGGCAATGGATATTTAGATAGTATGAGTGGCATTGTATTTTTTATGTTGGTTGGAAGATGGTTGCAAGAAAAAACATATCATTCAATTTCATTTGATAGAGATTATACTTCATTTTTCCCAGTTGCATTACAAGTTATTAATGATAATACAAGCACTTCTACATTGTTATACAATATAAAAGAAAACGATATTGTAGCCATTCACCACAATGAAATAATTCCTGTTGACGCTATAGTAAGCAAAGGCAATTGTTTAATTGATTATAGCTTTGTAACTGGCGAACAAACACCTGTAAAAAAAGAAATTGGAGATATTGTTTATGCAGGTGGAAAACAAATAAATGGCAAAATAGAACTTCTAGTTGTGAGGCCTGTAAGTCAAAGTTATTTAACCACGCTTTGGAACAATGAGGCATTTAAAAGAAAAGAAAAACCTCAAGCAAACATTTTTGATAAAGTTGGCAAATACTTTACATATGTTGTACTTACAATAGGCATAATAGCAGGCGTATATTGGCTTATACAAGGCAACACTCTAAAAATGTGGAATGCTATTACTACTGTACTTATTGTTGCTTGTCCTTGTGCATTGTTATTGGCAAACAATTATGCAAATGGCAATGTACTGCGAATTTTTGGATTAAATAATTTTTATGTTAGAGATGCCAGTGTATTGCTTCTATTAAAAAAACTTACACACATAGTATTCGACAAAACTGGCACACTTACACAAAGCAACGAAAATGCAATTGAGTATGAAGGTAAAGTGTTAAGTAATGCTTTACAAATTGAGATTGCCTCAATACTTAATCAATCAAATCATCCACATAGCAAAGCTTTGGTTAAATATTTAGATATTGATGAAACCATTGCCATAGAAAATTTTAAAGAATTTGAAGGACTAGGGATTGAAGCTTGGGTAAACGAGCAACATATTAAAATTGGCTCATCTAGGTTTGTACATGCTAGTAAGAATGAAGCTAATGCATCCGAGGTTTTTGTAAAAGTTGATAAAGAAATCATTTGCAAATTCATCATAAAAAATGTGTATCGCCTAAACATTTTCAATCTTCTAAAAAAGTTAAATCAAAACTATTCATTATCAATTATTTCTGGTGATAACAATGCAGAAGCTACAGTTTTGAGTAAGGCTTTACACAACAATATCAACTTAAACTTTAACCAATCGCCAATTAACAAACTAGACTACATAGAAAACTTACAAAAAAACAACAACAATATAGTTGCAATGGTTGGTGATGGACTAAACGATGCTGGAGCTCTTAAAGCTAGCAATGTAGGTATTGCTGTAACCGATAGTAACAACAATTTCACTCCAGCATGTGATGCAATATTGCAAGCCAATGCAATAAATAAACTCCATTCCTTTTTGCAATTGGCAAAATCAAATGGCAAAATTATCTTTTCTACATTCTGTATTTCTGCTATTTATAATGTTGTTGGTTTAAGTTATGCAATTCAAGGCACCTTATCGCCTGTAATTGCTGCAATACTAATGCCTGCAAGCTCATTTACAATTATTTTTTGTACTTATTACTTAACCAAATTTATGGCAAATAAATATGGCCTAAACACCTAGTTAAAAAATTAGAATCATAAATCGTCACTTTTCATTAAAGTGGCCTAAAAATAAAAACCATGAGTGTACTCCTTATTTTATTAATCATAAGCATACTAATAGCCACTGGCTTTTTGGTTGCTTTTTTATGGAGCGTAAATACTAATCAATTTGATGATGTAGAAATGCCACAACACAAAATATTATTCGATAAAAAATAAAAACTAAAACATATGATTGAAACATTTAATTACGACAATAAAATCCCAAAACAATTTGCCATTGCTACCATTTTTTGGGGAGCAGTAGGCATGTTAGTAGGCTGTATAATTGCCTTTCAGCTTGCTTTTCCTGTATTAAACTTTAGTGAATACTTCCCGCATTTAACGTTTGGTCGTGCACGACCTGTTCATACCAATGCTGTCATTTTTGCATTTGTTGGTAATGGAATATTTACATGTGTTTATTATGCAATACCTCGTTTATTAAAAGCCTCCATGTGGAGCAATACTTTAAGCAAAATACATTTTTGGGGCTGGCAACTAATCATAGTAGCTGCAGCTGTAACATTACTTATGGGCTTTACAACTGGTAAAGAATATGCAGAATTAGAGTGGCCAATTGATATACTGATAACCTTAATATGGGTGGTATTTGGAGTTAATATGTTTGGCACTATTCTTACACGTAGAGAACGTCATTTATATGTTGCCATTTGGTTTTTTATAGCATCTTGGATTACAGTTGCTGTTCTACATATTGTAAACAGTTTTGAAATGCCAGTGTCTTTTATGAAAAGCTATAGCTGGTATGCAGGTGTACAAGATGCTTTAGTACAGTGGTGGTATGGTCACAATGCAGTTGCGTTTTTTCTTACAACGCCATACTTAGGCTTAATGTATTATTTTTTACCAAAAGCTGCCGAAAGACCAGTTTATTCATACCGTTTAAGCATTGTACACTTTTGGAGTTTAATATTTTTATACATCTGGGCTGGCCCTCATCATTTGTTGTATACTGCTTTACCAGATTGGGCTCAAAGTCTTGGTACTGTATTTAGTATTATGCTTATACTACCAAGTTGGGGTGGTATGCTTAATGGGCTCTTCACTCTTAGAGGAGCTTGGGATAAAGTTCGAGAAGATCCAGTTTTAAAATTCTTTGTAGTTGCAGTTACTTGCTATGGTATGAGCACATTTGAAGGGCCAATGCTTTCTTTGAAAAACGTAAATGCCATTTCGCATTACAGCGATTGGACAGTAGCTCACGTTCATATTGGAGCCTTAGGCTGGAATGGTTTTTTAACTTTTGGTATGATGTATTGGTTAATACCAAAACTTTTTAACTCTAAATTATATTCGAAAAAACTTGCTGCTACACATTTCTGGATAGGCACACTAGGCATTATTTTATATGCTGTTCCAATGTATTGGAGTGCATTTAGAAGTTATTTCATGATGAAGGCTTTTACTCCTGAAGGTCAATTGCAATATCAGTTCATGGATATATTGCAAACTGTAAAACCATTCTATATTATGCGTGCAGTTGGTGGTACAATTTATTTAATCGGTGTTTTTGTAATGGTTTATAATTTAATTAAAACTGCTAAAGCTGGGAAATTTGTTGAAAGTGAAGAAGCAACAGCACCTGCATTACAAAAAGAATACAAAGCACCTGCAAACTCAATATGGCACAGCGTTATAGAACGTAAACCAATTTTACTATTGACATTAAGTTTAATTGTGATTAGCCTTGGTGGTTTAATTGAAATGATACCAACATTTTTGGTAAAAGAAAATATACCAACCATTGCTAGTGTAAAACCATATACACCATTAGAGTTACAAGGCAGAGATATTTACTTAAGAGAAGGCTGTTACAATTGCCATTCACAAATGGTTCGTCCATTTAGATATGAGGTTGCACGTTATGGAGAATACTCAAAAGCTGGAGAATTTGTTTATGATCATCCTTTTCAATGGGGCAGCAAACGTACAGGACCAGATTTAGCAAGAGAGGGAAATATTAATAGTCCTCAATACAAAGATGCTGGTTGGCATTATAATCACATGCTTGAACCATCAGTTTTATCACCAGGATCTATTATGCCATCTTACCCCAATTTATATGAAAATGAAATTGAATACAGTAGCACCAATTCTAAAATTCATGCCATGCGAAAAATGGGTGTGCCTTATGAAAAAGGATACGAAACAATTGCAAATGACGACTTAAAAAAACAAGCCACCGAAATCACTGAAAAACTTAAAGCCAATAAAATAAATGCTCAAAGCAACAAAGAAATCATTGCTTTAATTGCTTATTTACAAAGGCTTGGAAGAGACATACAATTAGAAGAAAAAAAATAAACTTATAAAAATTTAAAGATGAAATTTTCACACTATTTAGAAAAAATTACAGGCGTTAGTATTTATCCAATTATATCTCTTACCCTATTTGTAGCATTCTTTACACTTGTTACAATATGGATTTTAAAGATGGATAAAAACGAGTTGGCTAAAGCCGAACAGTTGCCTTTGTAACCTATCATTAAATAAAAAAGTAATAATGAAAAACAAAATAAATAAATATAAATCAAGCATTTTTTTAGTTGCACTTTTTTTTGCAAGTGTATGTAATGCTTCACCAACAATCATTCCAAAAGAAAGCACTTCAAATCCTTTCGATACTAATAGTTTACTTACATTAATTGCAGTAGTATTATTAATTCCTATTTATTTATTAGGTAAAACACTACTATTTAGTGCCAAACTGTTTGCAAATAAAGAAAAAGAAAAAAGAAGTAATGCTATAAAAGTAGTCTTGTTAATTGTAGGATTAAGTTTATTAAATCAAAGTTTTGCACAAGAAGTGGCAGTTGCTGCAGCATCAAAGGCTGAACCTTTATTTACTCTAAAAAATATACTTGTAGGTGTCATATTACTAGAAGCTTTAGTAATTCTATTTTTTGGAACATACATCTTAGCTTTTTTACGTGGCACTCAATTCAACGAAAACATAGAGGTTGCTAAAAAACCAAGCTTTAGTATTACCAATGCCTTAGGCAAATGGTGGAAAAAATCTAACAATTTTATTCCTATCGAAGAGGAAGATAAACTAGATAGTGGACATAGTTATGATGGTATTAGAGAGCTAGACAATAAGATTCCAGTATGGTTTTCAGCTTCATTTGTAATTTGTATATTGTTTGCTGTAATGTATTTGTGGAGATTTCATATTTCTGAATCAGCTCCTTTGCAAATAGCAGAATACCAAAACGAAATGGCTCAAGCTGCCATTGAAAAAGAGGAGTATTTAAAAAATGCTGCTAGCAATGTTGACGAAAATACAATTGTAATGCTTGATATTGCAGCAATCGAAGCAGGTAAAACATTATTTTCTGCTAACTGTGCATCTTGCCATGGCAACAATGCAGCTAGTATGCCTGGAGGGGTTGGTCCAAACTTAACAGATGCTTTTTGGTTGCATGGTGGTGGACTAAAAGACATTTTTAAAACCATTAAATATGGCTACCCCGAAAAAGGAATGATAAGTTGGAAAGATAGGTTTAGTGCTGTACAAATGGCACAACTTGCTAGCTATGTAAAAAGTATAAGCAATACCAATATTAAAGGGAAAGAACCACAAGGTGAGTTGTTTAAAGAAGAACCAATTACTAATCAAAAAGATACCTTATCGGTAAAAAAATAAAAAATGACAGAAGAAGAATTACTTAAACCCTCTACGTTTAGAGATACTGCTAGCACAGTAACAAAAGGAGGCAAACGCCATTGGATTTATGCTTTACAACCTAAAGGAAAATTCTACAATACTCGAAATGTTTTAGCGTTTGTTTATGTAATTGCTTTTTTTGTAATGCCTTTTATAAAGGTAAATGATATGCCGTTTATACTACTCAATGTAGTTAAAGGTAAATTTATACTATTTGGCAAAATATTTTGGCCACAAGATTTTTTCATTTTTGCAATTGCAATGATAACCTTTATCATTTTTATTGTGTTATTTACAGTTGTTTATGGAAGGCTATTTTGTGGCTGGGCTTGCCCACAAACTATTTTCATGGAATTTGTTTTCAGAAAAATTGAATGGTGGATTGAGGGCTCACCTACACAACAAAAAGCCAGAGAAAAAGAAGGATTTACAACCACAAATGCTTTTAGAAAAAGTGCAAAGCATGTGATTTTTTTCTTATTGTCTTTTTTAATTGCCCATACATTCTTAGCCTATATCATTGGCATAGATGAACTACTTAGAATTATTGAAGAACCAATGTTTGAACACATTGCATTGCTAACTGGCTTATTAATCTTTACTTTTCTATTTTACAGTGTTTACGCTTTTGTAAGAGAAATTGTTTGTACTACCATTTGCCCTTATGGAAGGCTGCAAGGTGTAATGTTTGATAAAGATACCATGCAAATTAGTTACGATTATGAACGTGGCGAACCAAGAGGAAAATTTAGTAAAAAACAAGAAAACCATTATGGCGATTGTATTGATTGCAAGAAATGTGTTGCTGTTTGCCCCACAGGAATTGATATAAGAAATGGTATTCAAATGGAATGTGTAGGATGTACTGCATGTATTGATGCTTGTAATGGAATAATGGAGCAATTAAGTTTACCAAAAGGTTTAATAAGATATGCATCGGAAAATGAAATTGCTAATAAAACAAAGTTTGTATTTAATACAAGAATGAAAGCATATACTGCACTACTAGGCCTATTAATCATTTTTATGAGCATTTTAATTGCTAGTAGAAAAACAGTAGACACCTATGTTTCAAGAGCAAAAAATCAGTTGTACCAAGAACTTCCAACTGGCTCTATAAGCAATTTGTACGATGCCAAAATTCTTAACAAAACCAATAAAGAAATACCTGTAGAATTAAGTATTGAAGATAACATAGGAATCATAAAAATTGTAGGCTCAAAAAATATTTTACTTAAAAAAGAAGCCGTAAACGAAATAACTTTTTTTGTTGAAATTGATAAATCCAAAATTAAACATAGAAGCACTGCTATTAAAATAAATGTAATTAAAGATGGAAAAATTATAGAAACAATTAAAACAAAATTTCTAGGGCCTTTTATTTAATCACCTGTTAAAGATAAATTCTAGAGAATCTAGTATATCTGAAGCAATAATAAAAACAATATCATGAACTGGGGACATAAAATAACTATAGTAATAGTTACATTCATAATTGGCATGTTAGGTATGGTTTATATAGCAAGCAAACAAACGAATGAAATGTTTGATAGCAACTATTATGAGAAAGAATTAAAATATCAAAACTATATAAATGCTTCAAACAATTTACAAGCCTTAAACACAAAAATTGTAATTACTCAAACTACCGAAAGCCTTATCATCACTTTTCCTTCAACAAGTATTTCAAATATTAATGAAGGAAAAATAGAGCTCTTAAAAGCAGACGACAGCAAAAAAGATTTAGTTCAAAAAATGAATTCATCGGTTCAACAAACTATAAAAAAATCAGAGTTAAGTAATGGGCTTTATACTGCTAGAATCTTTTGGATTAATAATACCACGCCCTATTACTTTGAGCAAAAAATTAATATTGTAAAATGAGTTTTTGGTTAGTAGCCATATCATCAGGTTTTGCCATTGGTTTAATTGGAAATATACACTGCATAGCTATGTGTGGACCTTTAGCTTTAAGCTTACCTATACAAGGATATAGCAACTTAAAAAAAATGGCACTCATTACTTATTACAACTTGGGACGAGCATGTAGTTACACCATTTTAGGACTAATCTTTGGCCTTATTGGTAATAGTTTTTCTTTATTTGGTTTACAGCAAACACTTTCTATAGTTGCTGGCATAGTGTTACTACTTTTAAGCTTTACACATTTTTTTTCAAACATCAATGTAAAAATAATTCAACAGTATAAACATGCCATTCAAAAGCTACTTATACAAAAACTACAAAACCAATCTTCTGCTACATCATTTGTAACAATCGGGTTTTTAAATGGTTTATTACCCTGTGGATTAGTTTACATTGCTATTACAACTGCCTTAGCAATGGGCAATGTATATTACTCTATGCTTGTGATGTTTTCGTTTGGTGTAGGCACATTTCCACTAATGCTAAGTTTAATGTTGTTTGGAAATAATATACCAGTTGGAATTAGACTAAAGCTTAAAAAAATAACTCCAATTTTTGTGTCAATTATTGCTTGTTTACTAATAATAAGAGGTATGAATTTAAACATACCTTTTGTAAGTCCTTATATGCAAGGAGAAGCTAAAACAAACAGTGTAAGTTGCCATTAATCAAAAACAATTTATTTAAATTATTTGCTTTTAAGCAAATATTAATCAACCTCATATTTATAATTAAAATAACTCCCAATTAGGAAAATCATTCAATTGTAGCAATCTAGAATTTTCAATTTTCCAAACAAACAAATTTTCACCATTTGTAATTGCAAAATAGGGCACTTGTAATACATTATTGTAATTCAAAACTTGCTGTAAAGCCATATCATTCAATTCAACATTTGGTTCTTTGCATTCTACTAAAAGCCAAGGTTTTGTTGCTTTATAAACCAATACATCAAACCTTTTTTTCATTTCGTTAACTGTAATTAATTTTTCTAATGCAATTAAACTTTTTGGTATTTTTTTTTCTTGGATTAAATATTGCACCACGTGCTGCCTTACCTTTTCTTCTGGGGTAAGTAGCAACCATTTTTTTCTAATGTCATCAAATACAAATTGCTTATTATCTATAATTTTTATTTTCAAAATATCATAGGTTTTGAGTTATCCAGCCCAATTTAATACAAGCTTTATAAATTGCACCTACTTGTACACTATGATGAAATTTATTATCATTAAGCATCTCTAAAACTTGCTCTTTACTCAAATGTATGGTTTGCACATCTTCGAATTCATCCAAACTTATGTTGGTTGTTTTGATAGCATTTTTTGCTAAAAAGAAAAAAGCCTTTGTAGGCTGTAATGCAGGATTGGCATAAGTTTCGTACAACAACTCTACATCGTTACTTGTATAGCCTGTTTCTTCTTGCATTTCTCTAATGGCTGCATGCAATGGGGTTTCATTATCATCAATTAAACCACCAGTTGGCTCTATAGTTATTATTCCTGCTGCATGACGATACTGTTGCACCATAATCATTTCTTGCTTATTGTTTACCACAATCACATTTACCCAATTAGGTACATCAACTATAAAATAGGGATTAATAATTTTACCATTTGGCAGCAAACAAGCTTCTTCTTTAATAGTAAACCAACCTCTATTATATACTTTTTGAGTGCTAATTTTTTGCCAAGACTTTGGTTGCATTTTTATAATTTAATTGTTAAATAACCCAAATGTTGTAATGCTTTGTAAATAGTACACACTTGCATGGCTTGCAAAAAAGTATTGTTGTGTAGCAGTTGTAAAAACTCTTCTATCGTTACAGTAAAAACATCAACATCTTCGTTAGCATCTAGGGTTACTGTTACATCAAAAACACCACCAGTGGCTACAAACATGTGCATGTAATTATTATGAATACTCGGGTTGTGTGCTATTTTTCCCAAATAAATAATTTCCTCAAATCTATACCCAGTTTCTTCAAGCAATTCCCTAGCCATTGCATTAGTAACATTTTCATCTGAAGCATCCACACAACCTCCTGGAATTTCAGGAGCTGTGAGCTGCACTCCATGCCTATAGATGCGTTCTAAAATTACTTTACCTTCTTTTGTAAATGCCAAAGCAGTTGCAAAGTCGGGAAATGCATAAGTATAAAAAGGCGTAATTAAACTTCCATCTGGTTTTTTGCAAGTTTCTTGTTTTACATCAATCCACTTATCCTTAAACAATTGTTTTTGCTCAATTATTTCCCATTCTAATTTACGTTGATTTACCATTTTTTATTTTCTCTTAAAGTTGTAATATGGGCAGTATGATGCTTTCCATGCCAAGCATACAAACCCAACAAATGCCACAAACTCATTTCTTTTTTGGTGAATGAATGTATAACTTTTCGTTCCCAAGTAGCATCCTCTAATCCCTTAATTGCTGCATACCAGCGTTCATGCAATGCGTGCAGTAAAGTAATGGATGTATTTATTGGCACAGTTTGTACATCGCCAAGCAAAGTCCATTCATTTTCCTCATAAGCTTTAATGGTTGGTGTATCCTCGGTTAAACACAACTTAAATCTGCAATAAGCGTTTAAATGGCTATCTGCAACATGGTGTACCAATTGCTTAACTGTCCAGCCACCTTCTCTGTAAGGTGTATCTAATTGAAATTCATCTAAATTTAAAACTGCTTTTTCTAATTCTATTGGCAAAAATTGAATATCGGCTAACCACTCTAATTTTTGTTGTTGAGAAAAAGGCTGAGGATTGTATAAGCCTATTGGATATCGAGGGTCCATGTTTATTGATGATTTGTTGATTGGAGATTTATTGATTTAATATTTAATATTTTAGATTTAATATTTATTGACTTTTGACTAATGACTATTGATTAACGACCAATGACTATTGACCAATGACTACATCGCATATTCACTCATATACAAATAAGGTTCCGTTATTGCACCATCTTTTAAAATAGTTGCTCTTGCAAGCACTTCACTCCCACCTTTTTGCACATCATCTAAAACATACTTTATCAATTGTTCACCAAAAAATCTACTTGCATCTCTAGGTAATTCATTGGGCAAATTGCCTACAGCCATAATATCTACACTATTCTTTAAATAAGCATCCGTTTTTGCAAAAGAATTCTTATCTACACCATACACAGGACTTTCAATAGTTCCATCACCTAAATTACAAGGCACACTTCCATTTTCATCATCAGTAATATCACCAATTGTTTGTATTTTAAAATGATTAGTACTTAAATCATTCATTTCAAAAAGCCTAGGAATATTAGTATCCCAATACACCCCATTTAACAAAATATCGGTACAAGAAATATAGTTTTTAAACAAACAATTATACTCTTGTGGATGGTTGTGAAAATGTGTTCTATTGTATTTACCAGTTTGTTTATGCTCGTACAATTCTTTTCCTTTTAAATGCACATATACAGGGTATTCAAAAGTATTTTCTAAGTATTCATCTGGCTCAACTTCTTGCACATCCATTAAATTCATAATTTCTATAATGCCATGTGCCACACGCCCACTGCCTGTAACAGCAATTTTTATTGGTGGAAGTTTTAAACCAAAATAAGTATGTATAAGTTGCCTGTAATCTTTTATTTTATACACTCTTTCAAGACTAAACGCACCAGTTCTTTTTCCAAAGCACATGATGCCATTGTGTGCACCTACAATACCTGCAAAAAAGCCAAAACCAATCATACGTTGTCCATCGTTGTGTTCTAAACACTCATAATCTATAATAGTATTTTTGTTGGCAATCAGTTGCTTAAAAAGTGCTTTGTTATGAGGCTGTAATTTTTTTGTATGACTGAAAAAGAAATAGGTTTTGTTGGGTATGAGCTGATGCTTAGGCACTTCTTTTATACCCATAAGTATATCACAATCTTCAATATTTTCAACAACTTCAACGCCAGCTTGTTTATACTCAGCATCTTTAAAACAACGAGTATTACAACTTTGTACCACAACTTTAAATTGAGAGTTTTTGTGCAACCACCTGCATTGAGATGGTGTAAGTGCTACTCTATTATCTGCTGGAATCTTTCCTTCTTTTATTAAACCAATTTTAATCATTGCTGATTTTTAATTTACAATTATTTGTTTTTTAATATCAACTTTTACGATATTAAACTAAAGTAAAGAAAGGAATAAATTTATTTTAACAAGCAATAGCTTTTACTTTAACATCCAAGCCTCCTAAATTGAAAAAAAAGTATTTAGTAAAACTAAAAGTTTGAAATTTTCCTTTCTCTCGATTTATTAAAAATATTTCTCCCTTTATCTACTCCTTTACGCAATTCTTTTTGTTGTTCTTCTGGCAGAGCTATAAAATCTTTACAAGCATTACTACAACAATTATTATATGTAGATGCACATTTTTTGCATTGAATAAACAATAAATGACAGCCACTATTTGCACAATTTACATGCACATCACAAGCTTCCCCACATTGATGGCATTTAGCGATTACATCGTTAGTAATCCTTTCTCCTAATCTATTATCAAATACAAAATTTTTACCTATGAATGCACTATCCAAATTTTGTTCTACCAATTCCTTAGCATAGTTAATTATTCCACCTTCTAAATGATACACATTTTTAAATCCATTATTTAGCATAAAAGCACTTGCTTTTTCGCATCTTATGCCCCCAGTGCAATACATTATAATGTTTTTATCTTCATTCCCCTTCATCATATCTACAGCCATTGGAAGTTGTTCTCTAAAGGTATCACTTGGTATTTCAATGGCTTTTTTAAAATGGCCTACTTCGTACTCATAGTGATTTCTCATGTCAATAACTATAGTATCATCTTGCTGAAGCATACTATTCATTTGCTTAGCATTTACATACTGACCTACTTGATTAAATAAGTAATCATCATTATGTAATCCATCGGCAACAATTTTATCTCTTACCTTAATTTTAAGCACCCAAAAACTTGTGGTTGTTTCTTCGTTGTTTTCTTTTAAAACATCAGCAGCACTAATATTTAGCCTAAGATTTTCAAAAGCTGGAATAGTGTATAAAAAAGTTTTAAACTCTTCAACATCAACCACACTAATTTGAGCATTTATACCTTCTTTGGCAACATAAATTCTGCCAAAAACCTTCATTGGAAACAAATGCTTGTACAAATAGTCTCTAAACTCTTGTGGGTTTTCAATTTTAAAATACTTGTAAAAGCTAATGGTGGTTCGTGGCACACCTTCTTGTAAAGCTTGTTGCTTTAAAATTCTACTATCAATTTTATTGTGTAAAACTGCCATAAAAAAATTTTAGACATCTAATTAAAAATGTTTCAACCTATTGAACCCATTTGCAGGATGGGCAAAATTTTTATAAATCTATATTTATTTTCCTTTAGTAGGAGCTTTTTTTACAGGTGCTGTTTTAGCCATGAACACTTCATTTAGCTTTTGCTCCAAAGCAGGACCTCGCAAGTTTTTAGCAATTATTCTACCCTGTGGGTCTAATAAATAATTTTGAGGTATAGATGATACTTGATACAATTGACTAACCCTTTGTTGAGGATTGATATCAATTACTTGAGTCCAAGTTAAGCCATCTGCTTTAACAGCTTGCAACCACTCATTTCGTTGGCCTTCTGAATCTGTTGATACTCCAAAAACAGTGAAATTTTTATCTTTAAACTTATTATATGCAGCTACAACATTTGGGTTTTCAATTCTACATGGTCTGCACCAACTAGCCCAAAAATCAATTAATACATATTTCCCTCTGAAAGAAGCTAGACTAATCATTTTCCCTGTACTATCTGGTTGCTCAAAGTTTGGTGGCACACTACCAATGTCTCCAAATTTAGGTGTTTTAAAAACGGTTATTTTTTGCTCTATTAATTGGGCAAATAATCCTTTTTTAGCATCGCCATTTAATTTTTTATATGTTTTTTCCAAGTAAATTTCATTACCAAAAATTGGATAGAATTGTAACAGTACAAATGAACTTACAGCAGAGGTAGGCTTAGTATTTAAAAAATTAGTGATATAGGTTTTTAAGCCATTTTTTTGGGTTTCAAAAATCTTTGCAAGGCTATCTTTTTTAACTCCATTAGGTGCTGCATTTGCTGCTTGATAAGCTTTGCTTATTTTCTCGTTAAGTGGCACAAAAGCTTTGATGAAGGCATCATATTCTTTATGGGTTTTAGAACCTTCTACCACTGCTTTTTTAAAGTCTTTATCCGATGCTTTAACTGTTACATTTTCGTTGCCAATGTATAATTCTACAACATCTGGCTTGCCAATAAATGCTAATTGATGGTAGCCAAAATGGTCTACTTTTCCTTTCAACTCAAAATTATTACTAATTAAATAAGTTGTTGCAATGGCATTACCTTGGGCATCGTTCAAAAAAACAAGTGTGCTATCTTTTAGGCCTGCAATTGTTCCTTTCACAGAAAATCCATTGGTTGGTTGTGCAATCGTTGCCAATGGAAAACATAAAAAAACTAAAAACTTTTTCATTGTAGATGTAAACTATTTATTGTGTCGTTGTTGTAAAATATGTTCAATTTTTTGCAAATTAAATCCTTTAGCCTGTAATAAAATCAAATAATGGAAAAGTAAATCTGCTGCTTCGTTTAAAAACAAGTCATCGTTATTATCTTTTGCTTCAATTACCAACTCTACGGCTTCTTCTCCTACTTTTTGTGCAATTTTATTGATGCCTTTATCAAACAGAGATTTTACATACGAATTTGTGTCGTTGCTAGTTTTTCTTTGTTCAATTATTTGTTCCAACGTGTTTAAAAAAGAAGAATTTGTGTTTTTTTCTCCAAAACATGTATCACTGCCCGTGTGGCAAGTTGGCCCTTTTGGAATTGCTTTTATAAGTATTGTATCATTATCGCAATCAACATAAATATCTATAAGTTCTAAAAAATTTCCAGAAGTTTCGCCTTTAGTCCACAACTGATTTTTACTTCTGCTAAAAAACGTAACTAGTTTATTATCAATAGTTTTTGTATAAGCATCCTCATTCATAAAGCCAAGCATCAAAACTTTTGAGGTAAGGGCATCTTGCACAATTGTAGGTACCAATTTATCAGGATATTTATCAAAATCAATTTTCATGCTGCAAATAAACCACAATTAAAGTTTTTTTGATGCGTGTAAACTAAATTTAATCAAAATACTGTTTAATGTTTTTTAAAATATTTTAAACAAAAAATGATTTTGTTTAACAATAAACCTCTATATTTAAAACCTAATTGAGTAAAATGGCAACAGTAATCCTTGAAATTCCTTCTGAAAAAATGAGAAGTTTTATGCAAATGGTAATCAATTTAGGAATTGAAAAACATTCTATAAAAAGTGAAGCTTCCATAGAAAGAAACAAAAAATATAATAATACTAGAAGAAATTTGGCAAATAATTTCTTGCTATTCGATTGGGAATTTTTTAATAATGAATTAGAATTTGAGTAGTAATTTTAATGCTACAATCCCTTTCTTTGCAAACTAAATATATTTTTTTGCATCACAAAAGATTTAGACAATACAAAACACTAACCCTAATTCTGGGAACCAATCTAGGCAACAAATTAGCCAATATTGAAACAGCAATTCATTATTTACAACAACAATTTGGAAAAGTTTTCATAAAAAGTAATGTTTATGAAACTGCAGCTTGGGGCAATACAAATCAGCCCAATTTTTTAAATCAAGTACTACAATTCAACACAAATATTACTGCACAAGATGCTTTGCAAATAGTTTTGCAAATAGAAAAACAAATGGGACGAGAAAGGTTAGAAAAAATGGGGCCACGAATTATAGATATTGATATTTTATTTTATGGAAATGAAATCATAAATCTTCCAAACTTAAATGTTCCTCACCCACATATAGCTCAAAGAAAATTTGTTTTATTGCCTTTGGCAGAAATTGATGCAGCACACAAACATCCTATATTTCAAAAAACCATGATACAATTGCTGCAAGCCTGTAAAGATGAATTAGATGTGAAAAAGTTTTCTCTTTTGTAAAAATCACTACTACTACTTTTGACGCTTCCACCCATGAAGCACAATTTTATAACTATAGAAGGAAATATAGGAGCAGGAAAAACAACACTTACCAATATTTTGGCTAATCATTTTAATGCCAAAATTATTTTAGAAGAATTTGCCGACAACCCTTTTTTGCCAAAATTTTATACCAATCCACAGCAATATGCTTTTCCTGTAGAATTATTTTTTATGGCGGAAAGATATAAACAACTGAAAGAAATGGGTGGAACTAGCAATTTGTTTCAGCAACTTACCATTTCGGACTATTTGTTTACAAAGTGCTTACTTTTTGCAAAAGTTACTTTGCCCGAAGAAGAATTTAGATTATATCAAAAACTTTTTGATATAATTCATCAGCAACTACCAAACCCTGATATTTTAATTTATTTACATGCTCCAGTACATAAATTACAAAGTAATATTAAAAAACGAAATAGAGAATACGAGCAAAATATTAGCGACGAATATTTGTTTAACCTCCAAGAAACTTATACAAACTATATAAAACAGCACAACATAAAAACCATTTTTATTGATGCCAGCAATGCCGATTTTTTAAATAATCCAAAACATTTAAAAGTTGTTTTAGATGCATTAGAGCATAATTTTGAAGATGGCCAACACTACTTTACTTTACCTTAAACTGCTAAATGAATTTTACAACAACTACCATCAAAAAAAATGCTTTTGCTGCTTTGCAATTGCCAGAGTTTAGAAATTTAATGTTGGGTAGGTTGTTTTTTATTGCAGCTTTAAGAATGCTAGGCACTTTAGTTTTGTGGTGGGTGTACAATCTTACACACGATGCTTTGCAAGTATCATTAATTGGCTTAGCCGAATTTGTTCCTGCATTTTTATTATCACTTTACGCTGGTCATATAATTGATAAAAGCGAAAAAAAGAAAGTACTTTTAATAGCTGCTTCTAGCTATATCGTTGCAATTGTTGCTTTACTATTCATAGGAATTTTACATACAAAAAATAGTATATCCAATGCCCAATTAATACAAAGCATTTATGTTATAATCTTTATTACAGGCATTTGTAGAGCATTTAGTGGGCCAAGTTTTGGCACAATTGTAGGCTTAATTCCACCAAAAGAAATAATGTCTAATGCCATAACTTGGAACCAAACGACGTGGCTAGTTGCTAGTGTTACAGGCCATGCTATTGTAGGTTTTTTAATTGTTTATTTTGGAATAATTGATTCTTTAAAAATCATTATTTTTTTTGCATCATTTGGATTAATCATGATGAGTTTAATTAAAAAGAAACCACCAATTCTTCACAACGAAAAGAAAAATACTTTACAAAGCGTAACAGAAGGTTTACAATTTGTATTTAAAACAAAAGAAGTATTAGGAGCTTTAATGCTAGATTTATTTGCAGTTTTATTTGGTGGGGCAGTTGCTATGATTCCATTTTTTGCCAATGATATTTTAAAAGTTGGTGCAAAAGGTTTTGGTTGGCTAAATGCAGCAACAGATATTGGAACAATCATTAGTGTAGCATTACTTACCATATTTCCAATGAAAACAAATCAAGGAAAAAAATTACTTTTTGCGGTAGCTGGTTTTGGCATTTGTATTATTGTATTTGCACTTTCAAAAAATTTCGTATTGTCATTTATTGCCATTTTATTAAGTGGTGTTTTAGATGGTGTAAGTGTTGTAATTAGGGGTGTAATTGTACAGCTAAAAACACCAAACGAAATGAGGGGAAGGGTAATGAGTGTAAACAGCATGTTTATTAATAGTAGCAACGAATTAGGCCAGTTTGAAAGTGGTTTAGCTGCAAAATATTTAGGCAATATTGCAAGTGTAGTTTTTGGAGGATGTATGACACTTGGAATTGTAATTTTTACATGGTTTAAAGCACCTAAACTTAGAGATATGAATTATTGATT